>JAHWJF010000021.1:0-4456 GCA_019348515.1 Chloroflexota bacterium
GACGCCGCCGCTGCCCAGATTCGCGAGGTCGAATTCGTGCCGAACTTCTTCGGTCTGGCCTCGCCCCCGCCGATCGAGCTCGCCTCCCGGCTCGCGGCACTCTTTCCCGGTTCTCTCAACCATTTTCAGTTCACTTCCGGCGGTGCTGAATCAAATGAGACGGCCCTCAAAATCGCCCGCTACTACTGGTGGTTGAAAGGAAAGTCGGAGAAAGTCACGATTCTCTCGCGCAAAATGGCCTACCACGGTATCGCCATGGGCGCATTGGCGGCAACTGGTATCCCGACCTACCACGAAGGGTTCGGCCCGAACGTCCCCGGTTTCGTCCATCTCACGCCGCCGTACCAATACCGGCACGGCGACGGCATGACTGAAGAGGAATTCATCGCCTCGCTGGTCCGCGAGCTCGAGGAGACGATCGAGCGCCAGGGCGCGGATACCATCGCCGCTATGATCGGGGAGCCGGTGCAGGGTGCCGGCGGCGTCGTCGTGCCTCCACAGGGGTACTGGGAGGCGATTTCTCCCGTGCTGAAGGCGCATGACATCCTCCTCATATTCGATGAGGTCATCTGTGGTTTCGGGCGCACCGGCACGATGTTTGGCATGCAGCAATACGGAGTCACGCCAGACATCGTCTCCTTCGCCAAGGGGATCACCTCAGGATATGTGCCGCTTGGCGGAGTCGGTGTCAGCGACGAGATCTGGGACACGCTGAGCACTCCCGACCGCATGTTCATGCACGGGTTTACTTACTCCGGACACCCGGTCGCGTGCGCGGTCGCCCTGCCGAACATCGACATCATCGAGCGGGAACGCCTGCCGGAGAACGCTGGACGTGCGGGAGATTACTTGCTCGCCGCGCTGCACGATCGGCTCGACGACCATGCCAACGTCGGCAATGTTCGTGGCAAGGGGTTGATGCTCTTCGTGGAGCTCGTCGCCGACAAAGCCACCAAGACGAAGCTCGATCCGGCGATGAATGTCGGAGGGCGGCTGACGAAGGCGACTCGGGAGCGCGGGATCATCGTGCGCCCCGTCAACGACGGTATCGCCATCGCCCCGCCCCTCACGATTCAGCAACCCGAGCTCGACGAGTTGGCCAACGCCATTGCGGATTCAATCGACGAGGTAATGGGCCAATAGATCACGCCTCACCGTTGCCCGTTTCCCGTTCAGCTGGGAGAGGGGCAACGGTGAGAACTAAGGTTGCTCTCGCCGCACGGTCTCCGCAAGCTGTGCCGTGACAAAGCAGAGGACGGCGACCAACACGAGCCCCGATCGTAGACCCGCCCGATCTGAGATGAACCCGATCAGCGGCGGTCCGACGAGCAAGCCCGCGTACCCCGCGGTCGCCACGGCGCCGATGGCCGTACCCGAAGCCATTCCCGGAGTGCGGCCACCGGCCCCCAAGGCAATGGGGAAGGACACCGCGAGCCCCGCTCCCACAGCGGCAAACCCGACGAGCGCTGCTGGAACCGTGCCGATCACAAGCGCTGCCGTCATGCCCAGCCCCGCCACCAGACTGCCCACGCGAACCAGGCGCACCGGACCGAAACTACGGGTCAGGGTGTCCCCAGCGAAACGCATGCTGGCCATGGCGAGTGACGATGCCGCATATCCCGCCGCCGCGACGGCCGCGGTCGAGCCCAGGACATTCTCGAGGTAGACGGCGCTCCAGTCGGCCACCGCCCCCTCTCCGAACAATACACAGAAGCTGAGGAGACCAAGCCCAGCCAATGCTCGCGGCGGGACCGCAAACACCGGCGCCCCGTCATCGGCAGAACCAGCCTCCAAGAGGAACGCGCTCGCGACGGATATGAGGACGAGCAGCACCACAGCGACGCCAAGAAGATGCACAAAGGGCGCTATGCCGGCTCCGGCGACCACTCCCGCGATCGCGGCGCCCAGCAGTCCCCCGATGCTGAAAACACCGTGAAACGTCGACATGATCGGCCGGGTGTACCCCTCTTCCACGGTCACCGCCTGGACGTTCATGGAAACGTCCAGCAGACCGAAGCCAATTCCAAAGATGAGGAGAGACACCATTAACAGCGGCATCGTCGGTGCTAGCGGCAGCAGCGGTAGTGATACGCAAAGCACCGTCGCCGCGATCCGTATCACCAGGGGATTGCCCCACTCGCGAATCAACCAGCCGGTGGCGGGCATTGCCAGGATCGCGCCGACCGACGTACTTAGCAGCGAGATGCCGAGTTGTGCGTCGTCGAGTCGCAAACTGTTCTGAACGGCCGGAATGCGCGCTACCCAACTGCCGAGCACGGTCCCGAGGAGGAGAAAAAAGGCTGTAGTTGACCAACGGGCCCGACGTAATCGGCAAATTTCGCCAGTCCGATCGCAGATGGCAATCGCGTCGATCCTGGAAATACCGACCCGCTCCTGCTCGATGATCGTGTCAGCACCGCGAATGGCGGAGCAGACGGTAGCATACGAGCGGTAAGCGCTCGGCGCTTGGGTGGAGAGTGATGACCGAGGCTGAACGCATCCGCCGCCTCTACGACGATCGCGCGGCGACGTATGACCGCTCGCTCGGGATGGCCGATCGATTTCTCCTCGGCCCATTCCGGGAGGCATTTGGCGCCGCACTGCAAGGCGAGACAATCGAGGTCGGCGTCGGCAGTGGTCTCAACATCCCATTTTACGCCCCGGACGTCACGCGGGTCGTTGGCGTCGATCTCTCCGGAGAAATGCTGCGGCTCGCACGTGAGCGAGCATCGTGTCTCCGCCTTCCCTACGCCTTTGTCCAGGCTGACGCCGAATCGCTGCCTTTCCCGGACGCCTCGTTCGACACCGTCGCCATCTCGTTGGCGCTCTGCACGATTCCGAACCCGCGCAGGGCGTTGCTCGAGCTTGGTCGAATCTGCCGGGCCGACGGTAGGGTCGTGATGCTCGAGCATGTACGCTCAACGTCGCGTCCACTCGCCGCCTTGCAGCATCTTCTGTCGCCGCTCAACGAACGTGCTATAGGTTGCCATCTCGACCGGGATACCTTTGCGCTGGTGCGATCACTTGGTTTCTCATTTGACGAGACGCAAAGCCGTCTCTTTGGATCCGTGAGGTTCGCCGTGGCGAATCCACCAGTCGGGGAGCATGCTACCCTCGCCTGACTCGATCCAAGCCGGAGGCACGAACAGATGACGATCACAGAATCCAAGACCACCACTGGACCCGCCATTCGCTTCAGCGACGTGCAGGCCGCCGCTGAGCGCCTTCGCGGTGTCGCGCACCGCACGCCAGTGCTCACCTCTCGCACGCTCGATGAGATGACTGGAGCCCAGGTCTACCTCAAAGCAGAGACATTCCAGCGAATCGGCGCATTCAAGTTCCGCGGGGCGCACAATGCCATCTCCGCGCTCGAGCCGGAGGTCCGTGAGCGCGGCGTGGTCACCAACTCCTCCGGGAACCACGCGCAGGCCGTCGCGCTCTCCGCCCAGCTCTTCTCCATTCCGGCCACCATCGTCATGCCGACCGACGCGCCCCCCGCGAAGATCGCCGCCACTCGCGGCTATGGCGCAGAGATTGTCTTCTACGATCGGTACAGGGAAGATCGCGCCGCGATCGCGGAACAGGTTGCCCGGGATCTCGGCGCGACGCTGATCCCTCCGTATGACCATCCTCTCGTCATGTCCGGAAACGGCACGACCGCCCTCGAGCTGATCGAAGAGGTCGGCGACCTCGATCTTCTCCTCGTCTGTCTCGGTGGCGGCGGTCTTCTCTCGGGCTGCGCGACCGCCGCGAAGGCGCTCTCTCCTGAGATCGAGATCTGGGGAGTCGAGCCCGAAGCCGGCGACGACTGGGCGCAGTCGTACGCCAGAGGCGAGCGCGTGCGGCTGGCGGAGGTGCCACGCACGATTGCCGACGGCCAACAGACGGAAGCGCCTGGGGTTCTCACCTGGCCGACGGTCAGACCCCTTGTCAAGGGCATCTTGACGGTCAGCGACAACGAAATCCGCGACACAATGCGGTTTCTCTTCGAGCGAATGAAGCTCGTCACCGAGCCGAGCGGGGCGTCCGCCCTGGCCGCGCTCCTTGCTGGCAAGGTCGATGGCCGTGACAAACGGGTTGGGGTGACAATCACTGGTGGCAACATCGGCGTGGATGGTTTCTGCCAGATCATCAATCAGCGAGACGCCTGACCTCCGTAGAGGTACTACCTGCTCACGGTATCCTTTAAGTCACAGCAAGGCTGTCGCGGGTTCGCACGAGATCGAGGATGAAAACTGATGGCGGAATGGACCGGACAAAAGCGAACGCTCAATAGCATCCCGCCGGAGGACGATCCTCCTCTCGATGACACATCAGTTCACGTCCCGCGGGCCCCGCAGGCGCCCGCCGCAACGACATCCCCGCAGCGGCCGGGCATGACCCCGGACCAGCCAGAGCTCCCTGGCCGCTCACGAGGATCGTTGCCCCCGTTGATCAGCGATCGGCGTCCTCTCAC
>JAHWJF010000021.1:4556-15301 GCA_019348515.1 Chloroflexota bacterium
ACGGGAGCGCCGGAGTCGTCCGGGACCGGGTGGTGACTTCGCAGGTCAACGCCGTGAACGCTCCGGACGGGAATCGACGTTACGAGACGGAGTCTGCATGACCCGGTTGTACCGGTTCGCGCTCGCCACGGTCCTCTTTACTCTCGTACTCATCACGATTGGCAGTGTAGCTCGATTACACCCGGCCGGGTCCGGCTGCGGAAACGACTGGCCGCTCTGTGATGGCAACTGGCTGCCCTCGCCGGCCAGGGAGTCCATCGTCGAATACGCCCACCGCGTTTTGGCGATCACGGTCATCGCATGTGCGACGGGAACGGTCCTGACGGCGTTTCGGACCTCGGCCGCGACTCGCAACGTGCGCCTGTTTGCCGCGGCCAGCCTGGTAGCTCTCCTGTTCCAGAGTGGAGTCGGCGGATTGGCCGCGCTATGGAGAGCGCCCGCCGCGGTTGCCGTCGCGCACCTGGCGGCGGCGATGCTCTTCCTGGCCTTTGCCCTGATGACGCTGGCAGCGGTCGCCGCGGCTCGAGGTGCGCCGGGATGGCTGGCGTATCTGGGCCACGCCCCCGCCAGGACCGCCGACCGCCCCTTCGCGATCGTCGCCGCGCTCGGGGCCGCGACCGCCTTGATTCTCCTGATCTTTGGTGCCTCGACCACCGCCACCGGCGCATTTGCCTGCGCCACCTGGCCTCTCTGTGCCGAAGGCACTGACGGAAACGGCGCTCACCTGGTCGTCCATCTCGGCTATCGGGCGACCGCGCTTCTGGGGTCCCTGGCGGCCGGGATCACCGCCGTCTTCGCCTGGCGACGCCATGCACCCGCTACCGCCCGATACCTCACGGGGATCGCACTGCTCCTCGTCGCGTTCCAGAGCGGCATGAACGCCGCCGCAACGGCCACAGGCGATCCGGTCTGGATGTCCGCCCCGAACCTCATTGTCGCCACACTTTTCTGGATGAGCATGCTTGGAGTTGCCCTGGTGGCTTGGGGGCCACCTCTGGATAGTGCTGTCCGTGAGCGTTCTGCGCTGACCGCGGGGGGCTCCCGCGCTGAGCCCTTCCCTGGTGTTCGCGACGCTGCCCCCTCCGCACCTCCCGGCGCTCTGGCACTCGCCGCGAATGTGAGCTCCACATTCGAACTCGATCTCAGCCTCTCACCACTGCTTCGCGCGCGCCTGGTGATGACGGACTACGTCGCTCTGACCAAGCCAGGCATCATGACGCTCCTGCTCACCACGACGCTCTGCGCCATGCTCATTGCCGCTCGAGGCCTCCCACCCTTCTGGCTCGTTGCGGTCACGATGCTTGGCGGGGCGCTAGCCGCCGGGGGCGCAAATGTGCTGAATTGCTTTATCGATCGCGATATCGACGGCCAGATGGCTCGGACCCGGAATCGAGCGGTCGCGGCTGGCCGCGTCAGCCCGGACGCGGCGCTGGCATTCGGTATCACCCTCACGGCGACTTCGGTCATGCTGCTCGGGTTGGCGGTCAACTGGGTTGCCGCCGCACTCGCCCTGGCCGGCAATCTTTTCTATGTGTTCGTCTACACGAAATGGCTCAAGCGCTCGACTCCGTACAACATCGTCATCGGCGGCGCGGCTGGAGCGGCGCCGCCGCTCGTTGGTTGGGCAGCGGTCACCGGCGACCTATCTCTTCTCGCCTGGGGGTTGTTTGCCGTCATCTTCGCCTGGACACCGCCCCATTTTTGGGCGCTGGCGTTGCTCAAGCAGGGCGACTACACGCGAGCGTCAGTCCCGATGTTGCCGGTCGTCAGCGGTGAGGCCGAGACGCGACGGCAGATCGTGATCTACACGATCGTGCTGGCGCTCGTCTGCATTGCCCTGACTCCTCTCGGCCTTGGTTGGATCTACCTCGGCTCAGCACTGCTTCTCAATGGCATATTTCTCGCGTTCGCGATCAGGCTCTACGCCCAGCCGAGCAAGCGGATTGCGCGCCAGACGTTCTTTTACTCCCTCTGGTACCTGGCCCTGCTGTTCACCGCCGCGGTCATCGATCGCATCGCCATTTCGTAATTCGGATGTGTCCCCACTCGGTCGCGATTGCGGCCAAGCCAGGGTGTGCCCGTGGTACGCTCCGCAGGTTTGGGGGCAACGCGGTCCCGGCCAAGCGGGCCGTGCACGACCTAGGGAGGAAGCTCGCGCCTAGTGTTTGAACAGCTTCAAGCCATCATCAGCATCATCATCATCGATCTCGTCCTTTCCGGTGACAATGCCGTCGTCATTGGCATGGCGGCCCGAAGTCTTTCTCCGGAGAATCGACGCAGAGCGATCATCTTCGGCGGCGCCGGCGCGATCGGCCTGCGCATACTCTTTACCGCGCTGGCGACAATTCTCCTCGGTATTCCGTATCTGCAGGCCATTGGTGGTGTCCTGCTCGTCTATATCGCCTTCAAGCTCCTGCGACCGCACGGTGATAGCCACGGAAACATCAAGGAAGCCGGAACGTTGCGGGAAGCGATCCAGACAATCGTCCTCGCCGACGTGGTCATGAGCCTCGACAACATCCTCGCCGTCGCCGGTGCCGCGCATGGCGACGTCCGCCTGCTCATGTTCGGCTTGCTGCTTTCGATCCCGATCATCCTCTTTGGGAGTGAACTGGTGGCGCGGCTGCTCGGCCGCTTCCCGGCCTTCCTCTACCTCGGCGCCTACGTCCTCGTGCACGCCGCGCTGGCGATGATCCTTCAGGATCCGAACTTCGCCACCCGATTCCACCTCAGCCTTTGGCAGGAGCTTGTACTCTCACTGGCAATCACGGCGGCGATCGTCGGTGTGGTACGGCTATTGGAGCGCTCCCGGGACTCGCGCAATATCAGAATGGCTCCAACCGGCGCGGATCCCCACGGGTAGAAGGAAGGGCTGGAATCTGCCCTTGCCAAGATGACTGGGCGGCAAGGAGATGAATCCGGCGACACGATCCGGACGTAAGCCAAGCTGAGAGCGTCGCCCCAGCAGAAAACGACGCTCTCTCCTTGAGCCCGTGGAGCGCCGCACACGCTCCACCTTCCCCTTCCCGCACGAACCCGGCCGCCCGGCCGGGTTCGTGTACTTTAAGAGGGTGTCCTATCACCCTTCCGATGCATGCCGCCCGATGCCCGCCGGTGGAGTCGACTGGCGCAAGAGCCCGGTAATCGCGATCAGCGTCAAAATGTACGGCAAGGCGATGATGAGGTCCTGTGGGATCGGAAGATCAAGCGCCTGCACGTGAAAACGCAGCGCCTGCGCAAACCCGAAGAGGAGCGCTGCGCCCATCGTCGCCCACGGCATCCAGTTGCCGAAGATCACCGCGGCGAGCGCGATAAAACCGCGTCCAGCGGTCATATTCGTCGTGAACTGAGAGAGATCTCCGATCGACAGGTACGCGCCGCCAACCGCGGCAAGCACCCCCGAGATCACCACCATCGCGTAGCGGTACTTCGCCACGTTGATGCCGACTGCTTGCGCGGCCTCAGGCTTCTCCCCACAGGCCTGTACCCGTAGTCCCGGCTTGGTCTTGAACAGAAACCAGTGTGTTATCGGGACCAGCAGGAACGCGACTGGCAGCAAGACGTTCATTCCCAGGCCGATCGTCGGAAGCCGTTCGACCCCTGGTGAGCTACCGGCTTGCCCCCAGATCTGCTCGGTCAGAAACGATGTCAGGCCAAGGCCGAGCAAAACGATCGCGGTACCGGCCACGATTTGATCGGCTCTCAGCGTGATAGCCCAGAATGCGAAGACGAAACCGCCGGCGGCTCCGACGGTGATCGCAACCAGCAAGCCAACGATCGGACTGTTGGAAAACCAGGTCCCGGCGACACCGGCGAACGCGCCCATCAGCATGAAACCTTCGAGCGCGATGTTGGTCACGCCGGATCGCTCGCAAAGCAGGCCCCCCATCGCCGCAAAGATGAGCGGGGCTGCCGAACGTAGCGTCGCCGTCAGCAACGCCACCGAAAAGAACGAGAGTAGCTCGTCCAGGGGTCGCCTCCCGCCCGCTAGATCGTGCGCGGTGGAGGCGGCGGCTCCACCATCGGATCGCCCGCATCTTCCGCGGCCCGGTCCCGGGTCCTGGCACGCGCTCTGGCCGTCAACCTCTTCGCCTGGCGGAGCTGCTGTACCACCGCGAGCCCCGAAACCGACAGGATGACGAACGCGAGCAGCACGTACACGATATCCCGCGAGATGCCGGCGGTGTTCTGCATCTTCGTCGCTCCCGCGGCCAGCGCACCGAAGAGCACGGCGGCGAGGATGACTCCAAACGGCGTGTTCCGCCCGACAAGACCGACGGCGATCGACGTGAAGCCGAGCCCGAGTGTGATGTTGTAGTACCGGCCTTGCAGACCGAGCGCGTCAACCGTACCCCCAAGTCCGGCGAGCAGACCGCTGAGGAGCATTGCCAGCGCAATCGTCCTTCCCCATGAGATGCCGGCAAACGCCGCCGCGCCGGGGCTGAGCCCGACAGTGCGGATCTTGTAGCCGAAGACCGTTCGGTATAGTAGGAACCAGACGGCGAGCGCGGCCACGAGCGCGATCAGAATGCCGGCATGCAATCGGGTTCCCTCGAGAAGACGAGGCAACCGGGCGGCGTCAACCGCGGGCTGCGTAGCTTGCAACGCCGGATTGACGAGCGGGAGCGCTTCCTGACCGATCACTACCGTGCTGATCCGGTAGGCGAGGTAGTTGAGCATGATGGTGGTGATCACCTCGTGTGCCCCGGTCTTGGCCTTGAGGAACCCTGGAACGAACCCCCAGAACCCGCCGGCAACCATTCCCGCCAGTACTGCCAGCGGCAGATGAATAACGGCCGCCAGACCCGGGTCCCACGCGGCAACGAGACCCGCGCACAACCCGCCAACCACCATCTGGCCTTCGATACCGATGTTGAAGAGACCCGCGCGGGAGGCGACGGCAAAGGCCAGCCCACCGAGGATCAGCGGCGTCGCCATCACCAACGTCTCGGCGATTTCTCGCTGGCCGCCGAATGCTCCAGAAAACAGGGCTTCGAACGCGGGAATAGGGTTCTCGCCGGAGAGAGCCAGCACGATCGCGCCCGCAAAGAGCGCGACCGCAATGGCGAGCAACGACGAAAGGACCGTCGGCAGAGCGCCAAACATGCGATTCGCCGGGGGGAGCGCGTCCCCGCTAGTCGGCGGCGGGAGCATGCTCATCCAGGCTCCGGCCCCCCATCAGCAAACCAAGCTCTGTCCGCGTTACCCTGCCGCCGGGGAAATCACCGACGATCCGGCCCTCCCAAAGCACCAGGATCCGGTCGCTGAGGTCCATCACCTCGTCGAGATCAAAGGAGATGAGCAAGACTCCACGCCCCTTGTCGCGCTCGGCGACGAGTTGCTTGTGCACGAACTCGATCGCTCCCACATCGAGACCACGTGTGGGCTGGACGGCGAGGAGAGCGTCCGGCTCACGCTGCAGCTCACGGGCGATGATCAGTTTTTGCTGGTTTCCCCCGGATAGCGCGGCGGCTGGCGTCTCAGGAGCCGGAGCGCGGACATCGAATGCCCGCATCAGCCGCTGGGTCAACGTTCGGATGCCGGGGTAGTCGATCCTCCCACCCAAACTGAACGGCGGGTCCTCGACATTCCCCAGCAGCACGTTCTCGGTGAGTGTAAACGGGAGTACTAGACCCCGTCCGTGTCGATCCTCCGGGATGTAAGAGAGTCCCATCCGGCGGCGCCGGTTGGGACCGGTGGCGGTGACGTCCTGATCTTTCAGCAGCACCCGTCCCCGTTGCGGCCGACGTAATCCAGAGAGCACTTCGATGAGCTCTGCCTGCCCGTTGCCCTCGACACCGCAGATGCCAAGGATCTCGCCACGTCGAAGCTCGAAACTGACTCCGTTGAGCGCCGCCCGCCCCTGGCTCCCGGTCAAGTGCAGATCGTCGGCGACGAGCACCGCCTCGCCAGGGTGCGCGGGCGGGCGATCGACCCGCAAGGAAACAGCGCGGCCGACCATCAACTCCGCGAGTTGGGAGGCGGTCGTCTCCGCCGTTTCACGGGTGCCGACCGTTTGGCCGCGGCGGATTACCGTGACCCGATCGCTGATGGCGGCAACTTCGCGCAACTTGTGGGTGATGAAAATGATCGTATCGCCACTCTCGCGAAGCCTGTTGAGCACACTGTAGAGCTCGTCGACCTCCTGTGGTGTCAAAAGCGCCGTCGGCTCGTCCAGGATCAGCGTCTTCCCACCCTGATAGAGCGCGCGCAGGATTTCCACACGCTGTTGCATCCCAACGGGAAGAGTGGCAACTACCGCTTCAGGGTCGACATCAAGCCCATACTGGGCGCTGAGCTCGGCAACCCGCTCCCGGGCCGCCTCGCGGTCGAGGGCGAGCCCAGGTCCCTCGGCGCCGAGAATGACGTTCTCCGCCACGGTAAACCGAGGAATGAGCATGAAGTGCTGATGGACCATCGCCAGGCCGGCCCGCACCGCGTCTCGCGCGTTATCGAACCGCACAGGTCGGCCGTTGACCCGAATCTCGCCCTCGTCCGGGTGATACAACCCGAACAGGATGTTCATCAGGGTCGTTTTGCCGGCGCCATTCTCACCCAGCAGCGCATGGATCTCACCAGGGCGGACGGCGAAATCGATACCGTTATTAGCAACGACGCCAGGAAACCGCTTGACGATCCCCCGCATCTCGACCGCCGGTGCGGCGGCATTGCCGACCCGGTCTGTCATGGGGCGTAATTCCGTAACCCCGCTTCTCCCGGCTCGACGGGAGAAGCGGGTATCGGGGTGAGGGCGTACTGCGGCAAGACCAACCGATTACCTGAAACTCAATTTATGCGGAGGGCGTGGCAACCGGGGTAGCAATCGCGTCGATCGGGACCGGCTCAAAGGCGGCCAACTCCTCCTCGTTCGACGGGACCGTGATCGTGCCGTCAATAATTGCCTGTTCGTAGGCCGCAACAATGTCGAGAACTTCTTGTGGGACCGATTCATGCGGGTTGCCAAGACCGACGCCGTCCTCCGCCAGACCAAGGGACTGTTCCCCACCTTCAAACGTGCCCTCGACCACTTGCTGCGCTGCCTGGAAGAGGGCTGTATCGACACCCTTCTCCGAGACCGCCAGCTGATGCTCGGCGCCAAGCTGGCTTTGATCCGTGTCGGCCGCGATGACCCAATACCCCTCGCCCAGCTCCTTGGCAGCATCGAACGAGCCGACGCCAGTCAGTCCAGCGACCGGGAAGGCGATATCGACACCTTGGTTGTACTGTGCCAGCGTCAGCTCCTTGCCGAGCGCCGGGTCGCTAAAGGTATCGGCGTAGGCGACCACCACCTCGACGTCCGGGTTGACCGACCTGGCGCCCGCCTCGAAGCCAACTGCATAACGCACCACCGGCGGAATCTTGATCCCGCCGACGACGCCGAGCTGATTGCTCTCGGTCATCAGCCCCGCCAGCACCCCGCTAAGGAAGGCTCCCTCTTGCTCACGGAAGAGCACGCCCTGGACATTCGGCGCTTCGGAAACCGCGTCGATGAGTAGGAAGTTGTCATCGGGGTACTGATTGGCAACCTCGGTGATGGCCTCGGTCAACAGGAACCCGACGCCGACGGTGAGATCACTCTGCTCGGCCGACTGTGTCAGGTTCGGGATATAGGAGGCAGCGTCACGGCTTTCAATGACTTCTCCTTGAACGCCGAGCTCCGCGACCGCCTGGTCGAGACCCCGCTTCGCCAGGTCGTTGAAGTTCTGGTCGCCAAGCCCAGCGGTGTCGGTCACCATAGTGACTACGAGCGGGTCCTGGGCGTGGACGGCGGGCGCCCGGGCGATGGCACCAGCGAGCGGCGCGATCGCCATCGCGGCCAACAGCGGACGGCGCTTCATGCGGACCGACGAGATCGGGGACGACATGGGCGAATCTCTCCTTCGCGAGATTGCTTTTCAGCCTAGTGTCTGCGCTCCGTTTCGGGAGTTCCCGGCATGGTAGCAGTTACACGAATCATCCGGGCCACGCCCCTCCAGGGTGTGCGGCCGGTCGTCTAGAGAAACCCCGGCAATGTCGTCGGTTCGTACCATCCCGGGGCCTGGTTCGCGATCAAGCGCGCCGCGCGAAGGGCGCCCTCCGCGTATGAGACCCGGCTGAAGGCCCGGTGAGAGAGACGAATCTCCTCACCGTCGCCGGCCAGGATCACCGTGTGCTCTCCCGGATTCCCTCCGGCCCGGATGGCGAGGATGCCGATCTCCCCGGGCTCTCGAAGAGATGCGCCCTCCCGGCCATACCGCGCACGGCCTTCGAGATCACCTCCCGTGGCGTCAGCCACCACTCGCGCCAGCGCCATTGCGGTCCCGGACGGCGCATCCACTTTGTGCCGGTGGTGACTCTCGAGTATCTCGACGTCATAGTCCTGGAGGGCGCGGACAAGCATCGGCAGCACCGCAAGGGCGGCGTTGACGCCAGCGCTCATATTGGCCGCGTGGAAGACAGCGACGCGCTCCGCCGCCGAGCGCAGTTCCGCCATCTGGCTGGCGTTGAGCCCGGTCGTCCCGCAGACAAGCGGCACACCGGAGGACGCGCAAGCAGACGCATGGATAATCGATCCCTCCGGCGCCGAGAAGTCGATGAGGACGTCGACCTCGGAGAGCAGATCAGCGGTCTCCGCGAAGAGAGGGATTCCATTCGGTCCCGGCTCTCCGTCGCGAGTCCTTCTACTCAGCCCGCCGACTACCATGATCCTCGGGTCGTTCACGCCGAGCGCGGCGATCTCATGACCCATGCGGCCGCGAAGGCCGGCAATACCGACTCGTACGGTCATGGCGTTGCTCCTCGATCGGTCCGACGGTGCCATGCAGTGCTTCTTGCTGGCGCTGTACGTACATTAGGCTGCGATTGACGTGGTCGCCATCGCCTGCCAGGCCGCGAGCGCCCCTTCGACGCGCAATTGCGCCGCCTCGCTCAGTGGTGCCAGCGGCAGCCGTACCTCAGGCGTGCAGTATCCAAGCAGCGCGGCCGCGGCCTTCACCGGCACAGGATTCGTCTCGACAAACATCGCCCGACAGAGATCGAAGAGTGCCAGATGGATAGCGCGGGCGCTTTTGAAATTTCCGGTCAGGCAGGTGGAGGTGAGCGACACCACCGCCTCGGGAACGATGTTGGACACGACCGAGATAACTCCCGTCGCCCCGACACCGATCATCGGCAACGTGAGCGAGTCGTCGCCGGAAAGGACAACGAAATCGCTGTTTGCCTCGCGGACGATCTGACTCGCCTGGTCGAGCGATCCACTCGCCTCCTTGATGCCCACAACGCCGGGTATCTTCGCCAACCGTACCGTGGTTTCCGGGAGCAAGTTGACCCCGGTGCGGCCGGGCACGTTATAGAGAACGATCGGGAGGTCTACCGCCTCCGTGATAGCGGCGAAGTGCCGGTACAGACCTTCTTGCGTCGGCCGGCTGTAGTACGGCGTCACCACGAGGGCTCCATCTGCTCCGAGCATCGCTGCCCGTCGCGTTCGCTCAATGGCGGTAGCCGTGTCGTTGGAACCGGTACCGGCGAGGACCGGTACCCGACTGTCGGCCGCCTCGATAACCAGGGAAACGACGCGATCCCATTCCAACGCGGACAGCGTCGGAGCTTCCCCGGTCGTGCCACACGGGACGAGACCTGAGACGCCTCCGGCGATCTGCCGCTGCACAAGAGCGCTGAGAGCCGGTTCGTCGATCTGGTCGTCTCGAAACGGGGTAATGAGCGCGGTGTAGCAACCGGACAGGGTATGGGCGGTGGTACCGAACGTGATAGATGACATGGCGTGTTGACTCTCCTTCGGCGCACTGCGCCGAGCACTCGCGCCACCTCTGGCGCCGACCGTGACTACACATTCGAATGAGATACAGCAGGAAAATACTGGAGGAATCAGGCGCCGACGGCACTCACCGTGGCGCCTGGCGCTTGGCGCGGTTGCCTCCCGGGTATGGTGCTCTTGGGAAATTGATGCGTCCGCGAGTTTCGCACATGGCAGCCCCCTGGCCGGCTCGTCAATACGACACCAGAGTTTTGCCGGGGCGCGGGCGTGCCGCGAGGTAACAAAAAACCGCCGCCCCGGTCAGGGGACGAGCGGTGTCAAGCTCGTGGTACCACCCCACTTCGCGGCCGCGTTGCACGCGGCCGCCTCGCCCCGCACGGCGCGACGACGCGCGATGCGGCGGCTCGGTAACGGGAGCCGGTTCGCCCTGCTGGGCGCCCGCCGCCGCCTACTGAGGCAGATCTGTGTCATGCCTGTTTGGGGCGGAGCTCAAAGGTCTTTTTCGCCGGCGTTCCTGGTCCCGCTTCGCAGCGACCGCGGTTCTCTTTCCCGTTCCCGCCGGTTACTCGTCCTCGTCATGGCTTCGCTATGCGGTTGTGCGCGCACCCTAACAGGGAGATCGTTTTCCGTCAACACCTCGAGGGCGGTTCAGCCCGCGGCTCCCGCCGCGGCACGCAACGCCTGGTCGCTCATCTGTGCCAACCCGAGCGCCGAGAGGTCGCGTGTTTCGGCCCGAAAATTGGTGCCCAGGGTCGTCGAAGCTAACGTCACCAGGGCATCGATCACTGGTGTTTCCACCCCAAGCCGGTCGCCGAGCAGCCCCCACGTCGCCAGTCCAAACGGGATGTCCTCCGTCAGCCAGCGAGTCTCGACCTGTCCCGGAGCACGAAGATCGGTCAACATCCGCGAGCCGTTGATCGTCGACCAGAAGTCACCCGCTGGTCCGAATCCGGCACTGTGAAATGCCTCGGCCACGGGGGTCAGGTTCAGA
>JAHWJF010000316.1 GCA_019348515.1 Chloroflexota bacterium
GAACAGTTCGACCAGGATCATGGATAAGGAGTCCGTCCTCGGTTGGCTGGGACGTGATCGTCTCCCCATTCGCACCGGTAACGGTCGCCGCGTCGTCCTGCACCGCAAGCAGCCCGGTAAGTGGGCGCGGGGTGAGCGCGGCGTTGGCGACGATCAGCCGCTGGCCCGATGGGGCATTGGCCCCTGAACGGCCGAGGTGAGCGAGAGCCGCATCACGCACGCTCGTCGCGATGCGCACGACCTCCTCCAGCTCCGGCACGGTGTCCTGGTAGACCTCGGCGATCGAGGAGCCGGGAATGATGTCGTGGAACTGATTGAGAAGGACCGTCTTCCAGGCGGTCTCGATCTCGTCGTGCGGATAGGGAAAACCGGAGAGGTGAGCGATGGCCGCGAAGGCTTCGGCTTCGAGGAGGCGGTGCTCGGCGGCACGATTCAGCTGCTTGGTCCTGGCCTGCGTGGTGAGCGTGCCCCGGTGGAACTCCAGGTAGAGCTCGCCCACCCACACCGGCAGCCCGGTTTCCGGTAGTGCGGCGAAGTACTCCTCGATGTGCGCCATGCGTAAGCGAGGGAGAGCCGGGAACTCCCGGATGCGCGCGTAGTTCTCCAGCATGCGCGCCGACGGCCCACCGCCACCATCACCCCAGCCGAAGGCGAGCAGACTCTCCGGGTGGTGGCGCTTGCCGTCGAAGTTGCGCCATGTGCCAAGGGTGTCGAGCGGCGCGATGTTCCCGTTGTAGCCGTGGGCGGGCCGCAAGTTGCGAAACATGTTGGCCGTCACCCGGCTACCGTCGATCCCTTCCCAGGTGAAGAGGTCGTAGGGGAAGCGGTTCTCTTCGTTCCAGTTGAGCTTGGTGGTGAAGAAACCGTCGATACCGGCGCCTCGCAGCAGTTGGGGGATGGCTCCGGAAAACCCGAAGACATCCGGCAGCCAGGCCACCGTCGAACGCCGGCCAAACCAGCCCTCGAAGGCGCGCTGCCCATAGAGGAGCTGGCGGACATACGACTCGCCACCGGTAATCTGCGAATCGGGCTCGACCCATGAGCCACCGATCGGCTCCCAGCGCCCCTCGGCGACGCGCTCTTTGACCCGCGTGAAGAGGTCAGGGGCGTCCTCCTCGATCCAGGCGTAGAGCTGTGCCGACGATTGGTTGAAGGTGAAATCGGGGTAGCGCTCCATCAGGTCGAGCATGGTGGCGAACGTCCGCCGCCCCTTGCGCCGCGTCTCGGCTACTGGCCAGAGCCAGGCCAGGTCGATGTGCGCGTGGCCGGTGAGCGCGAGTCCACCGACCGGCGGATAGTCCTGCTTGAGCCGCTCCAGATGCCGTGCGACCTCGGCACGGGCGTCGCGGACCGCCGCCAGGGTGGTAGCGGGGAGCGGCTCGAGGGGGCGCGGAGGTGGGGGCAGATGCCAGATCGGGTTCGAGTAGGGATGGACGTCGTACGCCTCGACCGCGTAGCTGACCGGGAGCGAATTGACGCCGCTACCGATGGGGTTGACGTAGCCGAGCGCCAACCGGGTCAGCGCCACGTCGGACTCGGACGGCCAGACCGGACCGTAGATGGCGAAAGCCGTCTCGATAATATCGAGCAGATGGGGCACGACCTCATGGTCGCTCAGCTCTTGCGCGGCTTCGGCGATCATCGTCAGATCCCGCTCGAGCGCCCGCACCTCGTTCTGAGGAACGACGAAATGGGCACGCTCCAGGCGCGGCTCGGCAACGTGGCTGCCGAACATCCCCTTCGGCACGACCTCCGCCTCGATCGCGATCCGCTCACCGCCCCTTGCCGCCGCGGCGATGGAAAAGCTGTGGTGGAAGGGATCGAGCCCGCCCGGGAAGCCGGTCGACAATGTCACGAACCCCTCGCCGCCGAGCCAGAGCTCCAGCTCGACCGGCTCGCCGGCCCAGGCTTCTGGCACCGCACCGCCGGCGGCAAACCGAACCGGGGTCTCGACGACTGGCCAGAAGTCTCCGACCGTGATCACCGTGGTCTCGCCGTTACCAGCGGTGAACGACCAGTCCGGAATGGGGTGCTCGCGGGCGTTGCGCCAGGCGCGCAGCTCTTCCAGGCGCCGCGCAATCCGCTCCTGACGGCGCTCGTCGTACCTGCTCATCGAGGGTGATGGGGTCATAGGGTCTTAGGGTGATGGGGTAAGACGAGGATATTCGGATCATTGGGCAATAGGGTTCCCGGGGATTGCACCTGATCTCCAATCCGTCACGTCGACTCTAACGTCCGCGATGCCTACCAGAAGCTCGGGTCCTGTTCGTAGCTCCCTATCACCCTTATCACCTCATCACCCCAGCACCCTCGTCTCACTTGATGCTGCCGAGGCTGATCCCCTCGACGAAGGCGCGTTGGAAGAGGAGGAAGAGGGCGACCACCGGCAGGACGACGAGGGTCGAGGCGGCCATCAGCAGGCTGAACTGGAGCTCACGTTGCGACTGGAAGAAGGTCAGTCCAAGGGCGAGGGTGTACTTCGTGTCGTCCAGAAGGAAGATCAGGGGGCCGATGAAGTCATTCCAGGCATGGAGTCCGGCGAAGATGCTGATGACGCCGATGGCCGGCAATGCCTGGGGCAGGACGATCTGATAGAAGATACGGAACTCGCTGGCGCCGTCGATGCGCGCCGCGTCTGAGATCTCATGCGGGATCTGCATCAGGAACTGGCGCATGAGGAAGATCCAGAAAGCGTTGCCGAAGAACATCGGCACCACCAGCGGCAGAAAGGTGTTGATCCAGTTCCCCCCCAACGTCAGCGACCCGTCGACGAGCATCGGGCGCGGCAGATTGGCGAAGATGTCGAAGAGGGCGACGATGAGCACCGGGTAAGGGATGAAGACTGTCGCCAGCACGACGTAGAAGACCTTGTCGCGGCCGGGCCACTCGATGCGAGAGAAGCCGTAGGCGATGATCGGGTTGGAGATGACCGAGCCGATGATGGTCAACGCCGTGATGATCGACGTGTTGGTCAGGTACTGGAAGAAGGGGATGTACTCGACCGCATCCCGGAAGTTCGACCAGACGAACTCGCTCGGCCAGAGGACGGGCGGGTAGGCCATCAGATCTTCGCGCGTCTTGAGCGCGGTGGCGACCATCCAGTAGAAGGGCAAGATGAAGAGAGCGCAGACGAGGATCAGCACGACCCTAGGCACCGCTTGCTGCGCGAGCTGTCTGGAGAGCCAGGCGCGGCTGGCTGCAAGTGAGGGCCCGGTGTCCACCGGCAGGGGTGCGGCGCCCGCCATCGGCTGCTCTCTGGCCATCATCTCCCCCTTGCGCTACGTGCCCTCATAGTAGACCCACCGCCGCGACCAGCGGAAGATCGTCATCGCCAGGAAAAAGGTGATGACGAAGAGGATCCACGCCATCGCCGAGGCGTAACCCATCTTCCCGTATTGGAAGGCGTTTTCGTAGAGGTAGAGGACGTAGAACCGGCTGGCGTCGGCCGGTCCGCCTCTGGTGATGACGTAGGCCTGGGTAAAGACCTGCAAACCCAGACTGAGCCCGAGGATGAGATCGTACAGGATCACCGGGGTCATCATCGGCAGAGTGATGTTGCGGAACCGGCTCCAGACTCCGGCGCCGTCGAGCATCGCCGCCTCGTAAAGCGTCCGGGGGATCCCTTTCAGCCCGGCCAGGAAGATCAGGGCGACCTGTCCGGCACCGAATTGCGCCAGAAAGACGAAGGCGAGCTTGGTCCACTGGGGATCGCCGAACCAGTTGATGTTGGGCAGACCGAGGGCGAGCAGCAATTGATTGAAGATGCCCTGGGTCGGATTCATCAGGATGGCGAAGATGAAGGAGAGGGCAAAGAGCGGGATGACCGAGGGAAGATAGAGGATGGCGCGATAGATGGGCACCTCTGGCAGCGGCTGGTTCATTGCCAGGGCCAGCCCCATCGCGACGACCACCCCGATCGGCACCGCCAGCGCCGTGTAGTAGAGCGTGTTGTAGAGCGACGTCCAGAACAGGTCATCGTTGAGGAGGTCCCGGTAGTTGCCGAGACCGATCCACTCTGGCTCACCAAATCCGGTGTAGTTTGTGAAGCTGATGCGCAGGGTATAGAAGATCGGGTAGACCAGAAAGGCGAGGAAGCCGAAGATCCACGGACTGACGAAAAGGAGACCGACGCCGAGGTTGCGGCGCTCCTTACGGGTGAGGCGGAGACCGGCGAACGGACCCGGCCGGATGGGCGTCGCGCTCTTCACCAATCGCCTCCCCTCTCAAGCGCGGACAGCAGCGGACTCAGCGTCGGCGATAGACCGCGGCGGCCGACGCTGAGCGTCGGCCGCCGCGATTCGGCGCATCAAGCAATATCGATCGGGCAGAACCCTTCCAGGTCCGGCTGGACGCGCTCCTTGACGGTGGCCAGCGCGGCCGCCGGCTCCTCCTGGTTCAGGTAGATCCTCTCCAACGCGCTCGTGAGCTCGTTCCAGTACCGCGCCCCGACCGGCAGTGGCGGCCGGTTCTTCGCGGTTGGCAGGAGCGTCCGGGCGAAGAAGAGGTGCTGCGGGTCCGGGAAGAGGTCGTCGTCGTCGAGCAGATTGCTGAACGTCGGCAGATGCGCGGTTTCCGTGGTGTAGGTTCGCTGCCCCGGTTCCCCCGCGATGTACTGCAAGAATTGCCAGGCGCCCTCCGGGTTCTGGGCGCCCTGCGGGATGACCATCGACCAGCCGCCGGCCCAGGTCGCCGACTCGGCGCCTTCCTCCGGCACCGGGATGACAGTCAGGCCAAATTCCATGTCGGGTGCGTATTCCGGGATTTGCTTGAGGTACCAGTCGCCGGTGATCGTGAATCCGACACGCTGGGTAAGGAAGAACTGCTGCTCCTCGGGAACGGCGGGAACGACCCCCACCCTTTGTGGTCCGGCGAAGGCGTTGACTTTCTGGGGGTCGAGCGCAGCGATGTAGTCGTAGAGCCACTGGTGACCGGCGACGACACCATCGTTATCGGGGGTCACCTCGCACGCGGTCTCATCGAAGAAGGTGCCGCCGAAGGCGAACCCATAGGTGTAGTGCCACTCCTGCTGGATGTAGCCTGCGTACCCCATGCGGGTGAAGTTGCCGTCTGCGTCGGTCTCGTTGAGCTGGTTGGCGAACTCAGCCA
>JAHWJF010000317.1 GCA_019348515.1 Chloroflexota bacterium
ACGACATTGCCGACCGATCCGCCGACCTCGTCGGCGCGGCGCGCGCCCTCGACGCCTGGGAGCGGCAGCTCGATGAGCCCACCGACCCGATCGCCGTTGCGTTCGCAGCAGTGCGCGCTCGCCACGACGTCCCGGTGGCCGCGGTACGCGAGTTGCTGGCCGGGGTTCGCATGGACCTCGCGCCCTCTCGTTTTGCCACCTGGGATGACCTGCGTCTCTATTGCTATCGCGTGGCCGGGACGGTCGGCCTGATGGTCGCGCCGATTCTTGGTTGCCGGGATGACAGGGCATTGCCGCACGCCGTCGACCTTGGCATTGCGATGCAGCTGACCAATGTCCTCCGTGATATCGGTGAGGACGCGCGTCGCGGTCGGCTCTACCTTCCCCTGGAGGATCTTGCGGCGTTTGGCTGCGACCCCGAGGCGATCTTGCGAGGACGGCCGAACGGGCGATTCACCGACCTGCTCGCCTTTGAGATCGCGCGTGCGCGCGTGCTCTACGCGGATGCTCAGCGAGGTCTACCGGCGCTCTCGCCTTCAGGCCGCCTGACCACGCTCGCGGGGAGCGAGCTCTACGCCACGATCCTGACCCGGATCGAGGAGATGGAGTACGACGTCCTCGCCACCCGCGCCCACGTCACCACTCACCGCAAGCTCCGCGCGCTGCCAGGCGTTGCCGCCACCTTCGCTCGCCTCTCCTGGTCGATCACGGCGCCGCGAGGTGGCACGTGAGGAGAACCGGCAGCGCGGGATTCGCCGGGAGTCCGCTGGCTCTATCCATCCACCGTATCGGCAATCAGGTCATCGACGATCTTGGCCGAGGAGAGCACGCCGGGCAGGCCGGCGCCGGGGTGGGTGCCCCCGCCGACGAAGTAGAGATTCGGCAGCTCCTGCGATCGGTTGTGCGGCCGAAAGTACGCCGATTGGGTCAGAATCGGCTCGATCGAGAAGGCCGAACCGAGGTAGCTGTTGAGGGTGTCACGGAAATGGCGGGGGTCGATCATGTGCTCGGTAACCAGATGACGGGAGAGTTCGGGAAGGAAGTGGTCCTCGAGAAAACGCATGATTCGGTCGCGGTATGGTTTCGCCTCCCGCTCCCAGTCCGGTCCCCCGCCGAGATGGGGAACAGGGGCGAGCACGTAGAACGCCTCGCAGCCGGAGGGCGCCAGGGTGGGATCGGTGAGCGTCGGCATGTGCAGGTAGAGGGAGAAGTCGTCGGTCAACACCTTACGGGTGAAGATGTCGGTCAGCAATTCCGCGTAGCGGGGACCGAGAATGATGTCGTGATGGGCCAGCTCGGGACCATCCGGACCGCGATACAGGCGGTCCGTTCCGAAGTAGATCACGACCAGCGACATCGAGTAACGCATCCGCGCCAGTCTGCGGTCGGTATAGGTGCGCCGCGCCGCCGCGGGCAAGAGCCTGGCATAGGCGGCGGCGACCTCCGCGTTGCAGACCACCAGATCGGCTCGCAACTCCTCGCCGGTGGTCAGACGCACGCCCGTTGCCCGGCCGTTGTCCGTCAAGATCTGGCCAACTTCACTGTCAAGGAAAATCTGGCCGCCCAGTTCGCCGAGAAGACGGACCATCGCCGCCACGATGGCGCCGGTGCCACCCAGCGCGTACCAGACCCCCCACTCGCGCTCCAGATAGTGGATCAGGGTGTAGATGCTGGTAGTCTGGAACGGATTGCCGCCGACCAGGAGGGGATGGAACGACAGGACCTGACGCAACCGATCGTCCTGGACGTGGCTAGCGACGAAATCGTAGACGGAGCGGTAGCTCTCCAGACGGAGAAGGTCCGGGATGATCCTGACCATATCCCGCACGCGCAGGAAGGGGACCGTCGCCAGTTCGGTGAATCCCTTGGCAAAGATGCGCTCGCTGCGGCGGACGAACTCGAGGTAGCCGTCGACGTCCCGCTCCGGAGCGCCGAGACGCCGGATCTCCGCAACCATCTGCTGCTCGTCGCCCGAGTAGTCGAAGTGTCGTCCGTCCGGAAAGAAGATCCGGTAGTAGGGGTCGACTGGGACGAGGGTGACGTAGTCTTCGACACGGCGACCGGCCAGCGTAAACAACTCGCTGATCAGCCAGGGCGCGGTGATGACCGTCGGTCCACCGTCGAAGGTGAAGCCGTCCTGCCGATAGGCATACGCCCGCCCGCCCGGCTGGTCTCGCTTCTCCAACACGGTGACCTGGTGACCGCGCGCCGCCAGGCGAATTGCCGCGGCCAGCCCACCAAAACCACTCCCGATCATGACGATGCGCTTTGTCGCTGCCACGGATCCTCGCTTCTGCGGCAACGGACGCTCTCAGCCGCCCACGTCCGGTGGGGGCTATCGACATGCCCTCCTCTTGCCGAGATGAGAGTATCCACGACAGGCACAGCACGCTGTTGGTTCTGCACTACCAGCAGGTGGAAGCGCTGGATGGGGAGGCGAGGCCAGCGGCAAGCTCTGGGGTGGAAGCAGGCGAGAGTGCCCAAGCGGACCGGGACGGCAGCGTGAGTCGCACGCGGCCGCTCGCTCTCCTGACACTCTTCCAGATCCTCGCGGGAGTGCGAGTCGTCGGGCGGTTGGCGCGCACGGCTCGCGGCGAGCGGATCAGAACGAGCGATGCTCCGTTGCCGGACGCGCGAATGACCGTCATTGTCCCGGTACTGAACGAGCGCGACCGGCTCGGTCCATGCCTGGCGGGATTGGTCGCTCAGCCGGGTGAGGTTGTCGAGATCCTGGTCGTTGACGGCGGCTCGACCGATGGCACCCAGGAGCTGGTGTCCAGGTTTGCCGCCTGTGATGACCGGGTTCGGTTGATCGATGCCAGCCCGATTCGCCCCGGCAGGAACGGCAAGACGCATGGTCTCCAGGCCGGCCTCGATCACGCCCATCCCGCCGCAGCGTGGATCCTCACCATCGACGCGGATGTCCGGCCGGAGCCCGCGCTGGCACGGTCGCTGCTCGCTCACGCTCGCCGTACCGGCGCCGCGGCTATCAGTGTCGCGACACTGCAGCGGCTCTCGGGTACGGCTGAAGGTTTCCTCCATCCGGCGCTGTTGACGACGCTCGTCTACCGGTTCGGTATCCCGGGTCATGCGACGCGCCGCGTCGCGGAGGTTCAGGCCAATGGCCAGTGCTGCCTCTTCCAGCGCGAGCCGCTTCAGAAGTGCGGTGGTTTCGCCGCCGCTCAGACCTCGCTCTGCGAGGACGTGACCGTCGCTCGGACGCTCGTGGACGAGGGGTATACGGTCGGTTTCTATGAAGCAGAGGGCCTCGTCAGCGTCGCAATGTACGCGAGTTGGCGCGAGGCGTGGCGAAACTGGACGCGTTCGCTCCCGTTGCGCGACCGCTACTCGGGACTGGCGGGTTGGTTCGGTCTGGTGGAGATCGCCCTGACCCAGGCTCTACCGCTCCCGTTGCTGTGTCTCATGAGGTGGCTCGCGCCCGGTCAACGCTTGGCGCACCTCGTCAATGTCGGGCTGCTGATGGTTCGGCTGGGAGTGCTGCTTGGCACCGCCCGCGCCTATCGCAAGCGACCCTGGAGCTACTGGCTGTCGCCACTGACCGATCTGCCGGTGACGGTGCAACTCTGGCGCAATGCCTTTCGCCGCCGCCATATCTGGCGCGGTCGCGTACTGATTCGTGACGATTCGAGGAATCTGGAATGAGACTCGCGCGTTTACTCCTGATCGCTCATCTGGCGGCGCTAGCCTTCGGCCTCGCCGGTCTCCTCGTCGCGCTACCGCACCCGGAATGGTGGGCGGGAGACCCGAACGCGTTGAGGGTTTTTGAGTTCGGGATGACCTATGCAGGCGCGACGCACATCATCTTTGGAGCGGCCGCGATGTTCGTCTTTGCCTGGTTGACCCTCGGACCGCGGCGCACGCTCATCTTCTTCACCGTCTCTACCACCCTCTCCCTCGCCTCGGAGCTCATCGGCACCGGGACGGGATGGCCCTTCGGCAATTACGAGTACACGTCATTCCTCGGCTACAAGGTGCTCAGTCGCGTCCCCTTCACCATCCCGCTCTCCTGGTTCTACCTCGGGTGTGCGGCATATATCCTGGGCAGCGTTCTGGCGGCCAGGTTCGGCAGCCGGCGGACCCTCTGGTCGCTGGCCATCGGCGTCTGGCTCCTGACCGCCTGGGATCTGGTCCTCGACCCGGCGATGGCCGATCCCAGTTTGCAGGTACGGTTCTGGACCTGGCACGAAACCGGGCCCTACTTCGGTATGCCGGTCCAGAACCTGGTCGGCTGGTCGCTGACCGGGGGGCTCTTCATGGGAATCAGCCGGCTCCTCTGGCGCGGCGATATCGACGCCTCACGCGCGGCCACAACCGCCTGGTTCCCGTTCACCGTCTACGCGGCGAACCTCGTTTTCGCGATGGTGCTGAGTCTGAGCGCCGGGCTCTGGCCGGCGGCGGTCCTGGCGGTCCTGGTCGGTCTCGTTCCCGCGAGTCTTGCCTTGCACGCGAGTTGGCCGCGTCCGCTGGCGCCCCTCGGGGATCGAATGTGGCGAGCCTCGCCAAGCCGCTAACACATCAGCTGGCCTGGGTATCGATTCGGGCAGCCTGTCGCCTTGTGCTGCGTCGCATCGAGCTGCGCGTCGAGGGGGCACAGAACGTCCCGGTGACGGGCCCGGTCGTCATCGCTGCCCGTCACTTCCACCATCTCTACGATGGCTGCGCCTTGATCGCCGTCGTGCCCCGCCGGTTGCACATCCTCGTCACCCTTGACTGGGTAAGCGACTCGTTGAAGCGCCGGATGATGGCGCGCGCTTGCCATTTCGCGGGCTGGCCGGTCGTCCCCCGTTTCGAGGGCCAGAGATACTCTCGGGATCGGGTGACGGCGTCTCCCGTCGCCGTGGAGGTCTCTCAACTTCGCGCGGCTGCCCGTGAGTGCGTGACCTTGCTCCGGGCGGGGCAACCGCTGCTTGTCTTTCCCGAGGGTTACCCCAATGTGGATCCCAGCTACACCCCGAAGAGGGACGACGACACGTTCCTCCCATTCCGGCCGGGGTTCTTGCGTTTCGTCGCGATGGCCGAGCGCGACGGCCTGACCCGTGTCCCGATCGTTCCGGTCG
>JAHWJF010000318.1 GCA_019348515.1 Chloroflexota bacterium
GTCGTGGTGGTCGGCTTGGGCCATTTGAAGCACCGCAAGCACATCTTCCAGGAGTCGCACGTCCCGTCACAGCAGACGTAGATGCAGTTCGGTGGGATCGATGTTGCTGCCACAGCCTCGGCGCCGCCGCGGCGGCCGCGGCGCTTGCCGCGCTTGCGCTTGGCCTCCGCTGTCTTCGCGTGGGAGCTAACCCCGGACACACCGGTGGCGAGAGCCGCCACCAACAGGCCGGCCACCCGTCGCCGTGGGACCCGACCGTGCAGCGACCGCGCCAGGGTATCGAACGCGGCATCGTCCTTGTCGATGGAAGTCTCGATGTGCGTGTTGTCCATCCGTTCCTCCTCCAGCTCATGCAGTCCCTCAGACCTCCGGGATTGGCCCTACCGTAGGGGTACCTGGGGGGGTGACTGTCAAGCCGGGAACGGCATTGCTGTCAAATCGGGAACAACGCGGAGACGCGGTTGAGCGTGATCGAGACCGCGGGTGGCACGCGGCGTGGATAGGAATCATTGCGAGCCGCGTCCCCGGCGGCGCCGACGCCTGACCGCACGATCTTGAGAAGAGGAGAATCACGAGCGTGGACACCGCGATGGGTACTGCCAGGGATCCGGAGGAGCACTTCGTCCCGGTCGCCGATCGGGACGAACTGGACCGGCTCTTCGCTGAATCGGCCGAGCAGCCGATCGTTCTGTTCAAGCACGATTTTGCCTGCCACATAAGCGCCAACGCCTACCGCGAGCTGGCGGCGGTCCCGGGCGAGGTACCACTGATCGATGTCGAGCGCCAAAGGGGGCTCGCCGTCGAGGTGGCGAGCCGGACCGGAATCGAGCACGAGTCGCCGCAGGTGATCGTGCTGCGCAACGGGCGGCCGGTCTATGCCGCCTCCCACTGGGATATCACCCGGGAGGATGTGACGCGCGTGGCCGCCGGCGGCGAGTAGGCGGCGCGGCGAACGAAAATGGTCCATCCCCCGGCGACCCGGTGCACCGTGCCCGTCACGCCCAACCCGATCCCGGTGCCCCCGTTTCGGGCGGGTGTCCGCCCACTCGGCCGCGCTACGTCGCACCGGTAGCGCATGCCCGCGCCTCCTCGGCGCCATCGTGGTCCATGGTGAAGCCCGCGTCGATCCGGCCGCCGCCTCGGCGTGCGCTCCAAGTGGTGAGCGGACCTCATCGGGACCTGCTCCACCCGGCCTTGTCCCTGGCCTGTCTCGGCTTGGTCGTCCACGACGCGGGACGCTAGCCGACGAGAGCCAGCACCTCGCCAACTCCCGCGGCATCGTCTGCATCGACGCGTGGCCGCTCGGCGGTTCGCCTAAGTCCCGGCCCACGGCTCACGCCCGTGCCGTCCGGCGGTTTCGCGCCGCTACGGGGCCCTCGTCCGCCCGCCACACCAGCCGTGTGGGCCGTACACAACGGCGTCCTGAATGGTTACTGTCGGCACCACTCGATGGGGGCGGGCTATCCCGCGTAGAACCACATCGATCGATTGAGTCTCGCATTTCCAGGAGCGCCGGGTACGTTGGCCGGGGCTCAGCGCTTGTTCACGTTCGGTTGGAGAACTGGCACACACATTCGTCGGCGTCTCGAGGCTCACCATCGAATGCTTGGCCATTGGCCCCCCGGCAGTGCGTCGGCCGGCGGCGCCCAGGCCCAATGGTCCCCAAGACGCAATCGTGCACTGCCTGGAAATACTCTTCACATGTGGACTAACGAGGTTCTCAGCATCAGCTGTATCTACGAATCTCCGGTGAGCTGCAGACACTGCCGAGACCATGGATGTTCAGAGATCAATGCGGCACGCCACATGCGTTCTGTCCCGTTCTGTGGCGTCGTCGGGGGGCCGGACGTGGATTAAATGCGGAATATCAGCGGGGGTCGCCGAGTTCACAGCTTCGAACGGCCCCTAACGCTGACACGCCCCAGGCACGCCCAGCGACGGTCAAACAACTGCTCGCATCTGGCCCGCGGCGCGGGCGCGGAGGCGATACCAGATCGCAGACGCCGCATCCGGAACCCACCCCATCGATCGCGCATCCTGAAGGTTTTGAACGGAGACCGGGATGATATTCAACGATGACGTCTTGTTCCTCCATGTGCCGAAGACGGGCGGGTTGTCCGTTACGCGCTATCTTCTCGACACGCTGCCGAAACCCCTCGCCATTACTCACCCGATCTACGATGACGGCCTCGACAGGCGGGGAATCACCCAGGTCGATGGCGCACGCCACGAATCGATGGCCGAAGCCAGGAATATTCTCCGCGCGCTCGGCCGGGACATCCCCCAGTTCCGGATGGTGATGGTGGGCATGAGGAACCCCTACGACCAGGAGGTTTCGCGGTACGCCTACCTCCGCCAAGGGCACCATTGGGAATCGGGCCCGGAGCAGGATCTGGCACTCGCGTCGGACTTCGAGACGTTCGCCATCGGCAACTGCCAGGCGGGCGGCCGGTGGAATCAGTACGGGCTAGAGGGCGGCAGACCGCGTCCGAACGAGATCCGGGACTACTACATGCTCGACGGCGCGCTGCCCGACAACCTCACGGTGATCCGCTTCGAGCATCTCGCCGACGACCTCCTTGGTGCGCTGGCCGCGATTGGCATTGTTGGAGCGCCGGAATTTCCCTGGGACAACCGCTCCGATCACTCTGCCTACGCTACGTACTATTCCCCCGCGGCGGAGGCTGCCGTCTACGACCGCTACCGCTGGGTGTTCGACCAGGGCTTTTACGGTCGGCTTCGCCCGGCGCAATGCGGCACTGTTCAATTTCGAGGTGGGTCCCCCAATCGACGCTCGCCCGCGGGCGTGTCTAGTAGTCAATGGTGAGAACCATGAACCGCCCGTCGCGCCAAGTCCGCACGTGAGGGTCTATTCCCACATATGTCTGCACATCGAGCCCCTCGCACGTAGCAAGTGCCGTTAAGCGCCTGCTTTCAGGGGAACCGAGCCCCTCCCTCAGGGGCATGCCGACAAGCCCAAGGCAGAGCCATAGATTGGCGCCTGGCATGATGGTTGCGTGACCCGCTGACACCGGTCACACGGCCGGTCATCACCAGTCCGGGCTGCTTCAGCGCAGCCAAGGATCCTTCGCGGAGGAGGGGAACATGCGGCGGTTGCATACGTTGTTCCAGGAAGGGGTCGAGGAGGAGGAAGCGACGACCTCTCGTCGAGGCGTGATCGTTGGTTCACTCAAACTCGCCGGCGGCGGAGCCCTCGCGCTCGCCTTCGCCGGCACTCCCGGGATTGCCCACCTCGCGGCTGCGCAGGAAGACCAGGACGACGACGGCCAGGGCGGTGACGGAGAGGGCGGCGGTGGCGGTGGTGGCCGAGACCGCGATGGCGATGGCGGTGGTGGCGGCGGTCGCGGTGGCGACGGTGAGGGCGGCGGTGGTGGCGGCCGAGGAGGCCAGGACGCCGCTCAGGTCAATGGTGTTCCCCGTACCGGCGTCGGCAACCTCGGTGGTTCGGACGGACAGACGGCTGGCTTGATCGGCCTCGCGGCCGCTGGCGCTGCGGCGGCCGCTGTCTTTGTGCGTCACCGGGCGAGCGTGGAGCAAGCAACGGACGTGTAGGTTCCAATCAGATCTTTCCGAGGACAGAGGCCCCGTTTCCTCGCTAGGACGGGGCCTCTGCTTTTTCCCACCCGGCTAGCGCCGGGTGTCGCCTATGCGGCACTCAATTCGTTGGCTGTCGCAGCCGGGCCCTTGTGTCCAGACTCCCGCGCCGCTCACTCAGCGCTTATCTGCCGGCAGCGGGATCCTCTACCCCTAGCTCAATCAGGAACTGACGGTAGGCGTCGTTCCGGTCTCTTCCGGAGCTGGTCCGCGTCTGCGCCCCCGGCACGAACTCGGCGGCCGGGGCCCGCTGAAACTCGACCCTGTACCCATCACCAATCTGATCGTCGCGAACGATATGCCACCCCGCTTCACTGATGCGGCGCTCGAGCTCTACCCGCTCCTCGTATCCCTCATCCATCAGGCGTCCCCCATCACTCATTCAGAACCGACCCACTACAGCGGCCGCTTTCCACCGTGAGGTTACCCATGCAGAGACCGGACCAACCGCCGCAGCTGTCCAAGCCGTAGAGTGGCCAGCATCAGAGACGTCATCGACTTGGTGATCGAGCCGATACGAAACCGCGTGCTCGGCGTGACCGGCTCGCCGCTCTCCAGGTTCCTCACCCCGAAACCGCGGTTGCAGATGATCTTGTTCCCCTGCACGAGGGCGTCCGCCACCCCCGGGCACCTGGAACATCTGCATCGCGGCCTCGACGTCGGCCTCGAAACCTCGCAACGTGGCGTCAGAGAACGACACAGGCCCTCCAGGTGTCGCGACTGGGGTAGCGGCGTCACGTTGGGCGGCGGCCCAATCCTGTTCGATGCCGGCGAGTGGACCGAGAGCCGTTGTCAGCCCCACCCCCAGCGATACCGCGCATCGCGGCACGCCGGGTCAAGCGGGGGGCTGGGAAGCGGGCGGGCGGACTGCAGCTCGTTTCGTCCATGGATCCATCCCGTCTGTTGCTCGCGCGCGGCCAGCGCGCGACGATGACTACTGTCTAAGCCGGAGGCGTCGCCTGCGCATCAGCCTCGACAAAAATGAACAGGTACTCCTCCCCGGTCGTCGGGTCCGTGAAGGTCATCACTCGGGCGTCGCTCTCCCCCGTGAATGTGACCGTCGCCGGCCCAGGCAACGGCAGGTCGGCGGTCAAATAGGTCCCGCCCCCGTCCCCCGCGTCGCGGAGACGCCACAGTTCCGCCCGGAACTCGCCCGCATCGAGGATCAGCGTCCTATCACCCAGCTCGATGTCGACCTCGCCCAGGACGTCGTGGGTGTAGCGCCCAAGGTACGGTGCGACCGCGACGGGCTCGATAGGGCCAAGCTGCCGTTGTAGCTCGGCGGTCTGGTGTGCGGTCGCGGCGATTGCTCCCCTGATCACAGGATCGAACGTCGGCGGCTGGTCGAAGAGGAACTCAAACAAGCGAAATTGGACCGCCAGTTGAAGAAGTCGGCACCCACACCGTTGGTCAGGATGACAAGACCGATATCCGCCTCAGGGAGCAGGGCGG
>JAHWJF010000319.1 GCA_019348515.1 Chloroflexota bacterium
GGTGGGTCTCGCCTCCCAGGTGGAGGACATAGCCACCGGCGAACCGGTCCCCGATCCGCGCATGTGGGCGACGGCGTTCGCTCTTCCTGGGCGCTATAGCATCGACGGCGGGATGTCGACGACCGGGGCACTGACCCGCTGGTTCCGTGACAACCTCGGCGGCGAGGAAATGGCGGCGGAAGCGGCTGGCGGACCGAACGCGTACGCCGCCCTGGCAGAGGCCGCCGGTCGTGTTCCACCTGGCGCCGAGGGGTTGATCTGTCTACCGTACTTCGCGGGCGAGCGCACTCCTATCAACGATCCGGATGCGCGAGGCGTCTACGCGGGACTCACGCTTTCGCATACCAAGGCGCACCTCTACCGGGCAAGTCTCGAAGGGACCGCTTACGGGGTGCGGCACAATCTGGAGACGATGTCGGCGATGGGGGCTCCCCCGCGCCGGCTGGTAGCCGTCGGCGGCGGCGCCAAGAACCCGCTCTGGCTCCAAATCGTCTCTGACGTGAGCGGGCTGCCCCAGGACGTGCCCGAGCGGACAACTGGCGCGTCCTACGGTGATGCGTTCATGGCCGGGCTCGCGACCGGCATCGTGACCGAGCCGGAGGCGCTACAGCGAGACTGGGTCACGCTGGCGATGCAGCTCCAACCAGATGTCGCTCTGCAAGGGGTCTACAATGCCTACTACGAGGTCTATCGACGCTTCTATGAGGCGGCTAAAGACGAGTTGCACATGTTGGCCCACCTCGGTGCAGGGAATCACGATCGACCGACGACCCTCTAATATCGGAACGGCCTTCCGTCATAAGCCAAACATTTCCGCAAGGTCACTCACACCCAACGTGAACCAGACAATAACAAGGCCCAAGATGATTTTGACTACGAGCGGAATTGAGAATCCGAACCTTTCCTTGAGAATGGCGTTTGCTGGAGGAAAGTAAACGAAAGAAAGAAGAAGGTAAAAAACTCCCGGAACGGGATGCACCAAGAACACATTCAATACGCCGATTGCAAAAAAAGCTATCCCAAATATCCAACTCATCATGCTCAAGACTGCTGAATTGGAGTTGGCGCTATTTGCTATCATAGATACACCTTCTTTCTAAATTTCCCTTTCAACGTGAGTCACAACTCAATCATAACAGAAAAGACCGCGGTGGCATGGACGGCGTAGAGCCGCAAGCCTTTCATGCCACCCCTCCCACTATCGAGGTCAAGGTGTAGACCACGATCCAGCAGTACGGGTAATTACCCCGGCGCGAAGTATGCCCGATCGGACGCCCTCTCAGTTGGACACTTCCCCAAGCGAGCGAATGGCGTCATCCGTGTGACCGGCTCCTCGTAGAGGGCCGACGATATCGCGCTCGAGGTCGGGAAGATAACAAGCGACCAGATCCGCTTCCGCGCTCGTCGGAGAAACCGTGATGTCGCCGATGGCGGCGGGGAGCAGGATCGATTCCGCTCGCCCCAGGATCTCCTCGCCGCCATTCCAGGCGATGGTGACCGGGTCGCCGACGTTCGACAGGGTCAGGAAGCGCCAGGGGTGGGATGGGTCGCGGTGTGGCGAACTCAGCCGCCAGCGCTCGAGCGCGAAGTAAGGACCCGCGCAGCCCACGGTGATCCGGTTTCCGGGCTCGTCCGCCGGCTTGTCCAGGCCGGGGTTCGGTTTTGGCAGGTAGTCGGTCTTTAGCTCGGCGAGGGTGGCGTCGATGTTCGCTCGCCACTGCTCTTCGGCGAGGCGGTTGCCATGCAGATCGGTTGGCATGACCGACTGCCCGAGGTCGGAGGTCTGCTGCACCTCGAAGATCAGGGTATCTGGACCGAAGGCATGGAGGATGCCGCCAGGCACGTAAACCGTGTCGCCCGCGGAGATTGGGTAGCGAAACATGACCCGGTCGTAATCCTGGTCGAGAAACGCCTGACGCAGCTCGTCCTGGGAAAAACCGGGTCGTATGCCGGCCAGGATCGAGGCGTCGGGCGCGGAGTAGAGAATGTGCCAGGCTTCGGTCTTCCCGTTCGGCTCACCGTGGACGCGCCTCGCCGTCTCGTCGTCGGCATGCAAGTGCACGGGCAGCGGATGCGAGGCGTCGAGGAACTTGTCGAGGATCGGAAAGTGGGGGCCCATCCAGCCGGCGCCGACCACCTCGTCGGGAAACTCGGCCACGACCTCGTGCAGGAACCTCCCGGCAAACAGCTCGGACGTCACCGTGGCTCGCGCGTCCTTCTGGTCGCTGATTTCCCATGTTTCGGCGACGACGCCGTCCGGGACTCCCTGCTTGCCGAGCATCTCCGGAATCAACCGTTCGCCGAACGCATAGGTGCGGACGTGATAGGTCATGCGGATTGGAGACCAGGCCATCGACGACTCCTTCTCGCTCCGGTCAGCGCTGTCGCTCATTGTTCCTCGCGTATCTCTCGTTCAAGCTCCACTTCCGCTCGCAGGGCGTGCAAGGCAGCGGCGATATCGACGTCTGGCGCGTAGACGGCTGATCCCACGACAAGCGTATCGGCGCCGGCCGCGACTATCTTGCGCACGTTGCCGATCTTGATCCCACCGTCAACCTCCAGACGGCAGGTCGGGTTCACCGCCTCGAGCGAGGCTCGCACGCGGCGGATGCGTTCCAGCGCGGCCGGGATGAAGGTCTGGCCGCCGAACCCCGGGTTGACGGACATCACCAGCACCTGCCGCACGATCGGCAGGACGGGTTCCAACATGACAACCGGGGTCCCGGGATTGAGGGTGACGCTCGGCGAGGCGCCCGCTTCTTCAATCGACCGCAGCGTACGGTAGAGATTGGGGTCCACCTCGACGTGAACGGTGACGATGTCCGCACCGGCGGCAGCGAAACGCTCGATCCAACGACCCGGTTCGACGATCATCAGGTGGACATCGATCGGCAGATTGGTTGCCGCGCGAACAGCTTCGACAATCGGAAACCCAATACTGATGTTGGGCACGAACACGCCGTCCATCACGTCGACGTGGATGAAATCGGCGCCTGCCGCTTCGACCGCGGCGACCTGTGCACCGAGGTTGCGGAAGTCGGCCGATAGTATCGACGGCCCGATCATCACGGGGTTCATGACCGAGGACTGCTCCCCCTACAGCGTTACGAGGACTGGCCGCCCCCGCGCCGGCCGGGCGATCATACCAGCGGCGCCACTCGGTTTTTGGGGCGCCTGGAGTTTCAGGCGGTGGATGTGTTGAATCGTGCTCCCGGGGTCCATCCCACGGTGGCCACAGACTCCCCCCGCAGACTGTGGGGCGGCGTGGCCCTCATGCTCGTGTCCTGGTGGCTGGCCTGGTTTGGACCCACACCAGTGAGGGAACATGTCTTTTTTCCGCTCTGGCTGGGGTACATCCTTGCCGTCGATGGATTGACCGCGCGCCGGGTTGGAACGTCACTCTATTCTCGCGACCCGCGTCGGTTCGCGCTGCTATTCGCCTTCTCCATCCCGCTCTGGTGGCTGTTCGAGTTCGCCAATCGGTATCTCGGCAACTGGCGGTATCTGCTGCCCTGGCCCTATCACCCGGTGCAGTACGCGCTGCTGGCCTCGTTGGCGTTCTCGACGGTGATGCCCGCGATCTTCGTAACCGCGGAGCTTCTGCGAACGTTTGCGCCCTTTTCGCGGCGTCGCTACTGGCTTCGCCTCGATCCGGGCCGGGTCGGGTTGATGGCCCTGGTCGTGACGGGCCTCGCCGTATTTTTTCTTTCGTTGGCGTTTTCGCGCTACCTGTTCCCCTTCGTCTGGATCGGGCTTTTCCTGGCGCTCGACCCGCTCAACGCACTTTTGGGTCATCCCAGCTTGACTGCACAGGTGCGAGAGGGCAGGTGGGACACCGTGCTGGTGCTCTTCGCCGCTGGACTGACCTGCGGCTGGTTCTGGGAGCTGTGGAACGTCTTCTCGATGCCGAAGTGGGTCTATGACGTTCCGTTCATCGCCTCGCCGAAGCTGTTCGAGATGCCGGTCCTGGGCTACGGGGGCTACCTGCCGTTCGCGCTCGAAGTGTTTGCCGCCTGGTCGCTGCTTCACGGGACGCTGCTCGGCCGCGATCGCGGCTGGGTGCGGTTTACACGACCGTACGAGGAATGCGCCGAGACTCAGCCGGGGCGAGGCGGTTGATCGTGCTCGAGAGTTTTGAGCGCGCGGTTGAGCGCGTCATCGAGCGATCCATTGCCGGGATATTCCGGCTGCGAGTGCAACCCGCTGAGATCGGGCGCCGCCTCGAGCGTGCCATGCTGGACGGGCGCGTCACCTCAGTCGGCACGACGCTCGCGCCAAATCTCTATGAGGTATCGCTGCATCCAGACGACGCCGTGACGTTCTCCGGGTGGGAAGACGCGCTGAACCGGGAGATGGAGTCCTGGTTAGCCGAACTCGCCTTCGCCCGAGGGCTGAAAACAGTCGGTCCCATCCAGGTGCGCGTGGTCGAGGACGCGAGCGTTGGCCGTCGCTCCGTACGAGCGGAAGGCCGGTTTTCGGGCGTGGTGAAGCCGGCCGAACCACCCAGCCGACCCGCCCCTGACCTGCCGCGTCCATTGCGACTCCTCCCCATCGAACCCGGTGTTCCGGCCGTAACCCTTGCCAGGGCTGCCGTATCTGTCGGCCGCTCGGAGGACAATGATCTTGTTCTCCTCGATCCCGAAGTTTCCCGGCATCACGCGCGTCTGGAACCGGATGGCACGCATTGGCGGGCGGTCGATCTCGGAAGCACGAATGGCACGTGGATCAATGGCGTGCGCCAGTCCACGGCCACGATCTCCAGCGGCGACGAGGTGGCGTTCGGCGGGGTGCGATACACCGTCGCCCCAGGATGACCGACGACGTTTTCAACCAGCTCATTGCCGATGGGTGGCTCTACGCGCTGCTGCGCGTCGCGTTCATCGCGCTCATCTACCTGTTCCTGTTCGTGGTGCTGAGGACAACAGTGCGGGAGCTGGCTGTTGCCGCTCGCGCGATGGGTAGTGGTGGCGATCAGGCGCCGATGATGGCGCTGGAAGTGCTCGATGCCGCCGCCTCATCGTTGCCAGCCGGAATGGTGCTGGCGCTTGAACCGGCCT
>JAHWJF010000320.1 GCA_019348515.1 Chloroflexota bacterium
CGAGGTGCTCGCAATTGTCGAGCAGCAGCAGGGTCTGCAGAGGGCGTAAGTGTCGCGCCAGTTCTGCGGCAATCGGCTGATTCGGAGAAGGGACGAACTTGATCGGTGCGGCCAATGTGCCAGGCACCAGGGTGGGATCCATGACCGGCGCCAGGTCCACCCAGACCACCCCATCGGCAAAGGAGGTGGTCACATCCTGGGCGATGGCCAGGGCCAGGCGCGTCTTGCCGACCCCACCAGGCCCAACAAGGGTCAGGAAGGGAACAGCCTCGTCGAGGAGGAGCGCCCGGGCAGTCGACCGCTCATCCTCCCGGCCGATGAGGCGGGTACGGGGGATCGGCGGCGATCCGAGCTGAAGTGCGGATGCTGAGGCGATCATCGATGGTTCCCCGACAGATCAGGAGACGGATCCGGCGATAGTGTGCCTGATTCCGGGTAAAGGATCTTTCCATAGGATTGGAGGAGCTGATAATGGGCCAGCGTGCCCTGAAATTGGCTTCTGCAACCGTTCCGCCGAGATGCATTTTCATCCGTCGGGAGTGGCCGGCTCCAACACGACTTGGAGGTGGGCGATACCCGCGTCAGCCTAGGCGCGCAGCCCGAGAACTTCGCGGGTCCGGTCGTCGATGGGGAACTCAACGAGGGTGGCGTCGCAGTCGAAGGTAAGGTACCTGGGAAGCTTTACGGACTACCCTCCGGGATACATGCCGCGACGAGATGTCTTTGGGGCCGGCAGCGCAGCGGGGATCACGCCACTGCGCTCTGGGCAAACCGCCGCGCCGAAAGAAAGCCGATCTCGTGCGCTGTTGCTCCCAGAAGCGCCAGGTCGGCCAGGATTTCGCCGACGACCGGCGCGAACTTGTAACCGCGGCCGGAAAAGCCGCAGGCGATGCTCACCTGATCGTGCGCTGGATGACGGTCGATGATGAAATTGCCGTCGACCGTGTAGGTGCACATGCACGTCATCCGCCGTGACTCAGGCCCGCTGGCGCCGGGCAAGTACCGATCCAAAACGTCGCGCAGCAGGGCAATTTCGGCGTCGTCGATGGTGCGGCGGATGGTACGCGCGGTGGTCCGCTCTCCAGCGCTCAGGCCAATCTTCACCCCAATGTCTCCCACGGCCGGCATGCCGTAGAAGCTGCCTTCAGGGACGTCGAGCAGGAAGTCAAGCGCGCCACGCTCGACCGACCACAGCTCGGGGCGTGAGGGACGGAAAAACCCGTTGACCCGCCGTTCGACCTGCATCGGCAAGCGGAGATCGCGCAAGTGTTCCTCGCTCCAGGGACCGGCCGTAAGAATGAGATGATCGGCGCCATAGCTACCTTGGCGGGTCTCGACGCGCACCCCAGCGCCATCGGTCGACCAGGCAACCACTTCTTCGTCGAGGTGGATCGTCGCTCCGCGCTGACGTGCCTGTTCGACGTGGCTGACGATGCCGGCCTCACACCGCAGAAACCCGGCATCCGCCTCGTACAGCGCGATCATGCCGTCACCGAGGCGAACGCCGGGAAAGCGCTCAGCCAGTTCGGCTTCGCCCAGGACGACGCGGAACCCACGTGTGAGGGAGGTCTCGATGCCGGCGCGGTAGTCGGGATTCCCCTCCTCGTGCACCAGCCAGATCTCACCGGTCCGATGTAGCAGGTGCTGCCCCGCTTCGGCTTCCAGCGCGTGCCAGAGGGCGAACGACCGGTCTGCCAGGGGCACGTAGCCGTCGAGCTGGAATGAGGACTTGCGGATCATGCGGTGCTCGCCGTGGGATGAGCCTCGGTCGTGTCCAGGCCGGAACATGTCGATGCCGAGCACGCGCGCGCCGCGCTTGGCGAGGTGATAGGTCGCCGCGCTGCCCATCGCGCCCAAGCCGACGACGATGACCTCAAACGCCGCGTCCACGGCGGTCCTTTCTCCCTGGCCCTCTGGGTCGACAGCGGATCAGCATTGGTTACGATTGGCACAGTATCCTACGCCCAATGCATTGCACTGCGCTTGACCACACCTTATAGCGAAGCTCCCACGCTGAGATGTGGACATCGATCGAGCACTCCGAAAACAACAACGCGAGCGGAAGCGCTCCAGATCAGCGCAGTCACATTCGTCTAACCACCGTATCCCCTTCACCCCCAGCCGCCTCGCAGCCACACCCCCTCAGCACAGCGCCCCCCTCATTTATGGTATACTTCGTCAACGACAGGGAGCGCGGGAACGCCCGCGCGACAGTACGCCTTCTTCCCCTCTTATCGTGACGCCGGGGAACGCCGAGCCGTACTGACCGGCTCGAGCCGTTTCCCTCCGGGGCGGAGTGTTCCGCCCCGATCGTATGCTGGCGTCGCGCAAGAGGGATTCATTTCGTCCATGTCTGAACCGTTTACACACGATACCGGCGAAACCTCGCTTTCGTTCGGTGATTTCCGGCTGAGCAACGCTTCGTTGACGGCGCTCGCCGGCATGGGGATCACGGTCCCCACCCCGATCCAGGCCCAGGTGCTGCCGCTGCTGCTCGATGGCCGCGACGTCATTGGCCAGGCGCGGACCGGCTCAGGGAAGACCCTGGCGTTTGCCCTACCGCTGATCGAAGTCGTCGATCCCAAGGTCAGGAAAGTGCAGGCGCTGGTCCTGACCCCGACGCGCGAGCTGGCCGTTCAGGTCGCTGGCGTGGTCGACGAGCTGGGCGCCCCGCGCGGCCTGAAGACCTTGATGATCTCCGGCGGCCGGGCCTTTGGCCCGCAACGCGACGAGCTGCGCCGCGGCGTGCACGTGGTGGTCGGAACTCCCGGCCGCGTGCTCGACCTGCTGAACCAGGGCGCTATCTGGCTGGACCGTGTCCGCTTTCTCGTCCTTGACGAGGCGGACGAGATGCTGGACCGTGGCTTCGCGCCTGACGTCGAGCGAATCATCGCCCGCACCACTCCCGACCGGCAGACGGCGCTCTTTTCGGCGACGGTGCCATCGTGGGTGAAGCAGACGGCCAGCAAGCACCTCCACGACCCGGAGACGGTGACCGTCGTTCCAGAGCCGGGCGAGGTCAAGCAGATCGAGCATCTGGCCTTCGATATCGGCAACAACGACAAGATGCAGGTCCTGGAAGACCTGCTCGACCATCGCGGCGACGGCTCGGTGATCGTCTTCGGGCGGACCAAGCACGGCGTGAACAAGCTCGCTCGCCGCTTGCAGGCGGACGGCTACCCGGTAGCGGCTCTGCAGGGGAACCTGTCCCAGAACGCCCGCGATCGGGTGATGGACGACTTCCGCAACGGCGGGGTGCCGATCCTGGTGGCGACCAACGTTGCCGCGCGCGGATTGGACGTCAGCCACGTAGCCCAAGTGATCAACATCGAGCTGCCGGAGTCGCCGGAGCTGCTCACCCACCGCATCGGCCGCACCGGCCGCATGGGGCGGCAGGGGCAGGCGATCACCCTCCTCGGTCCCGAGGACATCACCAAATGGCGACGGCTGGAGCGCGGATTCACTCGCCCCATCAAGCGCATCCCCTGGCGCGGCGCGAAAGTGCTGCTCGCTACCGGCAACGGGCAGAGCGATGGGAACGGCAACGGCCACGCGGAGATCGCGGCGGAGACCACCGTCCCGGTGGTTGAGACTCCCGCGGTGACCCGCGAAGCGGCTCGTCCTCACGGGCGGCGCAGCGCGGCCCCGCGCCGGGATGCAGCGCCAAATCGTGAGGCCGCTCCTCACCGTGCGCGAGCGATCGGTCGAGAACGCCCGGTCACTACCGATGCCGCGCCTGAGTTGAACGGCCGCGAGCTGCTGCGCCGCTATGGCCGCGACCCGCGGCGGCCCGACTGGGTCGACGCCGAGCGTGGGGTCAATTCCACCGCCGCCCGGGAGACTGGGTCTGGCAATGGATCGGCACCGGCGCGGCGATCGCGCCAGCGGCACCAATCGGTCTGCGCCACCTGCGGCGAGACCGCGGAGACGACCTTCCGCCCCGATCCAGCGCGGCCCGTCTACTGCGACGGCTGTTACAGTGATGCCCGCGAGAGCCGCCGGGCGGCAATTGCGGCGCCAATGTCGTAAGCTGGAGTGCAGACACTCGACAATGAGCCGTAAATAGCGAGAAGATTAAGCAAGACACCGATCGGCGCCCGGGCGCTCCGGGCGCTCACACCGCCAAACGACGAACGAACGACGACCTGAGGAGGCAGAATTTGGCAAAGAAGAAGCAAGCATATCGCAAGCCGCCGGTCCGCTCCGCCGCCCCGGCGACGCCGCCGACCGAAGAGCGCACTCGGCGGGAGAACCCGGACGCGATCACCGTCGACGGCAAAGTGATCGACGCGCTGCCGAACGCGATGTTCATGGTCGAGTTGGAGAACGAGCACACGGTGCTCAGCTACCTGGGCGGCAAGATGCGCAAGAACTACATCCGCGTGCTGCCCGGCGACCGTGTCACCGTCGAGCTCTCCCCCTACGACCTGACCCGGGGACGGATCACGTTTAGGCACCGGTAGGTTCTCTATTTCAATCCAGTTGCACGTGAGAGGGGCACAGCGATGCTGTGCCTCTTTTTTGTTTGTCGGTTTCTGGAGGTGCCCCTTCCCTTTGTCGCTATTTCATGAGACATTGCTCGCCTGAAATAAATGAGCAAGTGTCTTGATCGACTGTAGGTGGGGGCGTTCCATGACTGTGCCACGACAGTGCGTCGCCTTCATCGCGCTCGGAGACAGTCTCGGATTACAGCCAGGAGGCATGCTCCGGATTTGCAGAGTTCTGATCTTGACTCTTGGCTTGGCGCTGGTGACTAACGACGCGACGATCGCGCAAGTCAGGCCCGAGGTACGTGACCGAGTAGTGCCTGCAGTCGTCCGGATTTTGGTAATGGCGGAGGTGACCGAAGGCGGGGTGGTGACGCCGCAACCCGTCTTCTCGGGAAGCGGCACCATAATCTCGGCCACCGGCCAGATTCTGACGAACTGGCATGTAATCGACATGGCAGAGCATCAATCGATGCTTGAGAGCTGGGAGGTCGAATCTGCGGCTAATGGACGGCCGATCTCTGTCAAGCTAATCAGCGATGGGATGCTCATTCTCACTTCCGAT
>JAHWJF010000321.1:0-1776 GCA_019348515.1 Chloroflexota bacterium
ACCCCGCGTCGTCACCGTGGACCATGATGGTCGCGCCCACGGCGCGGTGGCTCAGACCCCACGACGTGTTGAATGCCCACCGGCGCTGCCCGTCGCGACCGAGGAAGCGGATATCGAACACATGGCCAAAGTGATCGCCCAGATCGAGGGAAGTTCCGGCCTGCAGTGTCCAGAACTTCCCGCCCATCATCGCCTCGATGGTCTTTGCGCGGAGCGTTCCGGAGAACGTTTCCGACTCTGTCCTGAGTCCGAGTACGCCGCGAATCACGAGGTCTTCTACAAGGAGTCTACCGAGCACTTACCATCGCGCCCGAGTGAGGATTCGCGCACACCAGGATGCGCGCTCATGCCAAACTTGAGCCAGAAGAAACGTGACCTGGCAGCGACCGTCGATCGAGGAGGCAGTCCGATTTGAGCCATTCATGGGAATGACGCCGACAACGATCGATGCAGTCATCTTCGACATGGACGGGTTGCTCATCGATTCGGAGCCGCTCTGGCGGATCGCCGAGATCGAGACGTTCTCGGCTGTCGGGGTGCCGATCACCGAGGAGGACGCCGTCGCGACGACCGGGCTGCGTACGGATGAGGTGGTCGAGCTCTGGCACGCCCGCTACCCCTGGCCTGATCCGCCGAAAAAGGAGATCGAGGCACGGATCATCACTCGCCTGATTGCATTAGTGCGCGAGCGGGGCAGTGTCATGCCGGGAGCGCACGAGGCGTTGCAAGGCGTCTCCACCGCCGGCTATCCCCTGGCCATCGCTTCCTCCTCAACCAGCGAGATCATCGCCGCCGTCTTGCAAACGTTGGGCATCGAGCGCTTTTTCCAAGTGACGCAGTCCGCCGAACACGAGCCGTACGGCAAACCACATCCGGGTGTCTACATCGAGGCCGCCCACCGGCTGGGAGTCGAGCCCCGCCGGTGCCTTGCCCTCGAGGATTCACCGAACGGCGTAATCGCCGCCAAGGCGGCCCGGATGTATTGCATCGCCGTACCGGACCCGGCCCTCAAAGATGACCGCCGCTTGCAGGCCGCCGACCTCATCCTGCCGTCACTGACGGATTTCCACCTCGGGCTGCTGGAGCACCTATAGGATGGTAATTGCCCCTGATGGCCGAAAGCGGGAGCGGAATACGGTGTCATCCCGAGCCCCGAGGGATCTCGTCGTACATCGACGTGTGTCTGAAGATGAACAAGATTCCTCGCTGTCGCTTGGAGTGACGCATCTGCCGGCGACTCACGTCGGAGCAGGGGAGTATCAGCATTCATGAGTAAGACAGGAGTTCCCGCGCGCAGCGTGCTCTTTCTCCAGGCGAAACCAGGCATGCGCAATGCCCTGGTAGACGTCTTCCGCCGCATCGACATCCCCGGCAATGCTCTTCGCCAGGAAGGGTGCCTCAGCGTCGAGGTGCAGGCGCCGCCGGACGAAGATGGACCGGTGCTGGTCACCGCGCTCTGGACCCATCGCGAGGCCTATGACGGCTGGCTGGCCAACCCCTGGCGGGAATACTCCGGCAGCGAACTCGCCCCGTTCCTCGACGGTGAAAGTCACGGAATCGTCTACGACATCGTGCTCGCGAGCGGCGATGTCTCCGCCGTCGCGGCGGGCGCTCCCACGGTGACGGCAGCTGACGAAGAGCATTGAGGTGAGAATCCGTTCAAATCTGCAGCGATCCCCAATGCACAATCGTAGGGGCGATCGCCTGCGTCGCCCACGCTCCCAGCCAAGACGAGACGAGACCGGGAAGGGGGTCGCCGAGCACGCATCGTTCCGG
>JAHWJF010000321.1:1876-5050 GCA_019348515.1 Chloroflexota bacterium
GGGTTGCGTCTTCGTCCGTCCCCAGCCAGAGATCGATCGGCTGCTGCACGGCAATGTCATTAGCCAGCGGGAGGTCAATCGCCCTGCCCGTGCCGGCCGAGAGGTAGGCGGCGTAGATCACCTCTAGCACAGCGCGCCCATCCTCGGCGGTTACCAGCGGTTGCTCGTCGCGCTGCACGCAATCGACGAAGTGCTGCATCTCCTGCGGGAAGCCGTAGTTCCAGCTCTCCTCGTACATGGTGAAGGTCCAGCCGACGGTCGTCTCCGCTTTCTCGACCGCGTAGCCGTAGCCGACGTCACTGTACGTAGTCAGTGATGAGCCCCGCAGCAGATCGGCGCGGGTGTTCCCCTTCGAGCCGTAGATCTCGGCCCGGTCGTCGACCCCTCCGCCTTTCGCCCAGGAGTTCTCGCAGACGCCGATGCCTCCCCCCTCGAAGGTGAGGAGGCAAAGCGCATGATCCTCGCCGCGCGTCTTTTCCCCGTGGACGAAGGTGCCCATCGAGGCAAAGACCTGCGTGATCGGACGGTTGCCCATCACCCAGCGGCAGAAGGCGATCGAGTGGCAGCCCATATCGAGCAGCACACCGCCGCCGGAGCGCCGTACATCCCAGAACCAGGGGGAGTGGGGGCCGGCGTGCTCCTCGCTCTGCTTGACCAGGAAGACATCTCCCAGCGCCCCCTCCTCGACGAGCTGCTTGGCCCGCACGTATTTCGGGGCGAACAGCAGCTCCTCGGCATACATCATCTTGACCCCCGCGTCGTGACCGGCGGCGATCACCGCGTCAGCCTCCTCCAGCGTGAGGCAGAGCGGTTTCTCACAAACGACGTGCTTGCCGGCCCGCGCGGCGTCGATGCAGACCACCGCGTGCAGATCGTTCGGCACGCCGACGGTGACCATGTCGAGATCGTCGAGCTGGAGCATCTCCCGGTAGTCGGTGAAGTGACGGGGGATGCCGAACTGGTCAGCCAGGGCGCGACCACGCTCGGCCGTCGGCGAAGCGATAGCAACGACCTCAGCGTTCGGCACGCGTGCCAGAGCCTCAGCGTGGAGGTGCCCGATGAACCCAGCGCCGATGACGCCGACTTTCACTCGCTCATTCGCCATGCCCGCTCTCCTCCACGTCTCTCCCCTGAGACCATTCCCATCGCGTGTGCCGGCCCAATGCCGGAACAGCCTATTATCCTCCGAGTCGAAAGGAGGGATATGAATACCGCGGACGCGTCCTCACTCGTTGACCAGTTCCACACGCTGTACTACAGCCGCAATAAACAAACGTGGGGGAACACGTTCTGGCTCGGTCACCAGGTTCTCAAGTGCCCACTCGATCTCTGGACGTACCAGGAAATTCTGCACGACGTGCAGCCGGAACTGATTATCGAGACAGGGACGTATCGCGGTGGCAGCGCGCTGTTCCTGGCCTCCATGAGTGACCTGCTGCGCAGGGGCGAGGTCGTGACGATCGACTCGGCGCGGCAAAAAGGCCGACCCCGGCACCGGCGGATCACCTATCTCACCGGCTCCTCGACTTCAGCCAAGATTCTGCGTCAGGTCCGCCGTCGCGCCAAAGGCAAGGCCGCCGTCCTCGTCATCCTCGACTCCGGGCATAGTAAGGACCACGTCCTGGCGGAGCTCAACGCCTACGCCCCATTCGTCACGCCGGGCAGCTACCTCGTGGTCGAGGACACGAATCTCAACGGTCACCCCGTCCTCAGTCGCCATGGTCCCGGACCGGCCGAGGCTGTTGCGGAATTCCTGGAGCGCAATGATGCGTTTGTCAGGGACGAGAGCAGAGAGAAGTTCCTACTGACCTTCAATCCCGGAGGCTTCCTCAAAAAGCGGGAGACAGCGGTCAGGAGCGCTGCCGCCGGCTCCGTCCGGGGTCGCCTACGACGTTATCTTCGCATCGGTCAGTGGCCAGCGGGCGGACCGTCTTCCGCATAATCCGGATGCCACGCCCGCGTCACGTCGCGTGACGCGCAATTTCAGTGATCCGGGCTCGCGGCAATACGCTGCCACCCTCCCTCGTACGTCGTAGCCAACCCCAGGTCATCGACCTCGATCTCGGCAACGAACGCGCCCCCCGCCGACTCGTAGCGATAGCGCCGCTCAGCCAGCCGGATGTATCTCTGGGGCAATGGTCCGATCGTTAGCTCCGGAAAGCGCACCCAGGCTGCCACCACATCAACCGCCCCTCCGATGGCGGGGTCCAGGCGACGGATCGGCAGGGTGTTTGTAACGGGTGAGAACCCGAGGTCGACGTCAATAAGGCCGTGCAACGCCTCCAAATCGTCTGGGGGTGTGGCCGGGTCTGGCGTCGGCTTGCGCTCGGTCTGCCAGCGTTGCTCGAAATCGACGGTGATTTTCAGCGCCCGGAGTTCGGCCACGGCACCGGAGCGCATTACGATCTGCACCGCCCGAGTTGACCAGTCCGCACCAAGCGCAACCACATACTGCACCAGGACCGGCGCCGAGGCAGCCTCCGCTAGTACGATTCCCTGCAGTTGCCAACCGTCCGGCTCTCGCTCCAAAGCGCACCATTCGCTCCCAGGCGAAACGATGCGTTGCCAGAGCACGGTGCGCAGTGGGTTATTCAACACTGCCGCCGGTTCCGGGACGACCATCCTCTGTGAGCCGAACCTCTCAGACGGTGACCTTCACCTGTCCGTCCTCGACCGCCACCGGATAGGTGCGCACGCGCAATCGTGGAGAGGAGAGACTCTTGCCGGTGGTGATATCGAACTCGATGCCATGCCACGGGCAGGTGACGATCTCGCCCTCGCGCACCCACTCGAACTTCCAGTTAGTCGCGGCGGAGCAGGCCATCGTGCCGTTGACCGTACCCGCGCAGAGCGGCCCGAATTGGTGGGGACAGATGTTCGGCAGGGCGTAGAACTCGCCATTGACGTTGAAGACGCCAACCTCGACCCGGCCCAGTGTGACTACACGGTGCGTCCCCGGCGGAAACTCGTCTACCGCCCCCACGATATGCTCAGCCATCTACTGCCCCTCCAAACGGGTGTCATGCTGAGCTTGCGAAGCATCTCGTCTTAACATCAACAGTGTTCGCGAGGAACGGGATCCTTCGCCTGTGGACTCAGGATGACACCCTTTCGCGACTGACCCTACAGCTTGCCTACGGGCGCCTGGATACCGAAGAGTTGCAGTGCGTTCTC
>JAHWJF010000322.1 GCA_019348515.1 Chloroflexota bacterium
CGAGCAGCTGACGCCGACGGACCCCACTACCGGCTTGCCCCAACTCGGTGCCTCGCCCTGGCACCAGGACAACGGCGTGGTGACTGAGGACGCCGACGACACGGAGATCATCACGGTGTGGTTCCCACTAACGGAGGCGACACTCGAGAACGGCTGCCTGGCGGTCGTACCGCGCAGCGCCGAGCAGGGGTTGCTGGCCCATTGCCCAAGCGGCCTCGGGCTCCACATCCCGAAGCAGCTCTTCCGGGCGGCGGATGCCGTGCCGCTGCCGATGCAGCCTGGCTCGGTGCTCCTGATGCATCGACTCACCCCGCATTGCTCGTTCTCCAACCTCAGCAATCATGTCCGCTGGAGCTTCGACCTTCGCTACAACCCGATTGGGCAGCCGACCGGACGGGCCGCCTTCCCTGGCTTCATCGCGCGCAGCCGCCGGCAACCGGACGCGGAGCTACATGACGCGGCGGAGTGGCGCCGGCTGTGGCTGGAGGCACGGGCACTCTTGGCTGAACGGGAGAACCCCACGTTCAATCGATGGCACGCGGCTAGCCCAGTCTGCGCCTGACGTAGCGGTCCGTCACTGGCCGACCTCCACCGGCGTGAGGAGCATCAAACGTCGTGAGAATCGCCGGGGTCGAGGTCGAGGTCGAGGTTCAGGAGGGTCCGGTCACGCACGTCTTCCTCCTGACCGATTCCGGAGGGGCATCGCCTTAAAGCGCAGATCCCAAGTTGCTGCGGTATCGGCCTCACCTCGCTCAATCGGACACTCTATATAGGAAGCCAATCCGACCTTTATCCTGCTCCGGAGTCTCGTCTTCCCTGCTCAGCACCGGTGCAGCGAACTCCTCCAGCGCCTTCTCGTGGTCGCTCATGCGGCCTCTTTCGGCTCGGTGTCGTTGCTGGTCCAGCGCAGGGGGACGGGCCGCATAGCTGCGCACCAACGACGCGCAGGGTCTCTACAGCCAGCTCGGGTTCCTGCCCGCGGACGACACCGTGATGCAGAGGCCACGGCCAGCGATCACGTAGACGGTCAGCCTGTCGCACTAGCAGCGTGCAGCTCCCGGAAACGGGCGACCCACTCGTCCGTGCGATCATCGGCGAGCTTTACCGTGCGTGGGTTCGGCAAGGTCAGGTCAGGCGTAGGCATGACGCCGATCCACCGCAGCAGCGCGACGACCGTTTCTTCATAGCGGGGGCTGAACTCCTCGTAGACGACGCGAAATGGCTCAATCCCGTTCTCCGCGAAGAACTGACCGATAGCGGCGTCTTCCGCTTCCGCCTGCCGCTTGAGGGCCGCGATGCCGTCGTAGTCAAAGGCGAGTTCGCCCGGTTCCAGCGGCTCGTCGCCGAGCCGCCAGGCTCGCCCCAGCTTCGGCGCGCTCTGTCCCTGGTCCTGTCCCCAGACGCCCGTTTGTCTAGCTTTGAACCAGGAGATCGCCTGCCGCACCTTGTCCTCCCTGGTCACCCAGACCCAGTGCAAGTTCGGGAAGAGGCCATTGAGAACCTCTGGCAACGGCAGGTCCGCCAGCTCGTGATCCTGCCGTGCCAGGTTCTCGAGATGAAGGAGTTGCCGGTAGAGCAGCTTCGCCCCGAAGACCCCGTTCGAGGTCGCCCGCGCCTGACTCAGTCGGGCGGCATAGGCGGGAAGGGTCGGCGTTCGCCACCGCTCCATCCAGAACGCCATCTTGTGGCCGAAGAACTCCTTCGGCTCACCGGCCAGTCCGCTCGCCTGCAAGCCCTGCCCGAGGAGCGTGCTCCCCGAGCGCGGTGTCGCCAGGACTAGATAACAGGTCGGTTTATTCATGCGCCGCCGACTCTTTCCTTACCTAATAGAAGAAGATGAGCAGCGTTACCGCCAGCAGCGAACCGATGAGCGCCGGCCAATAGGCAACGACCGGTATGAGATCGCCACTGTAGCCGATGACCGGAATACGCCAGTGCCTGACACGTAGCACGGCGGTGAGCACGACCAGCACGATGAAGACGTCGAGGATGAGCGGGAACCACTCTAGGTAGATCAAGTCCTGCGATTCGACGACGCCCCTGATGGAATTGTGGTCGAGAATGACGGCGAAGAGGAGACCACCCGCGGCAACGATCAGATCGAAGATGGTCAATCCGATGCGGTCCTGAAGATCGCTGTCATGGGCCATCAGCAGCAGCAGAAAAAAGAGGAGGATGGCGATGGCGCTCACCAGCACGAGGTGCTCGAGCATCGGACCCAGGAACTCCCGGGCAACCGTGAGATTGAAATAGAGCTCGGGATCAGGGGAGCCCGATCTTCCATAGCCGAGACCGAAATTGACGTTGTAGTCGATCAGGTCGTAGCTGAACTCGGAGCTCAACGGGTCCCACCCGCCATACACGAACTGCGTATCGATACCTGGCAGCGTGCTCGGCGTCAGGTCACGGTAAGCGCCGAAATCGGGCACGGGACGACGCCCTTGACGGGTTCCTGGGTCCAGATGCGCAGCCAGATATCCTGGCGATCAAAGGGGTAGAGGCGATAGTCGAAGTTCTGGCGGAACGTGCCGCTGAAATACCAGCCGATCTGTTCCGAACCGTCGTCCTGGGTGACCCGCCAGACCTCTTCGGCCTCGTACGCCTCCTCCACCGCCTCCGGCAAGACGACTCCCCGCCTGATGTGATCCGGGATCTCCGGCCCGTACGTTTGCCAAACGAAACCGGATAGCTCGACATTGTTGGTGTCGAGAAACTCGAACGATTGCAAATAGACACCGGTCGGCACGCGGTAGTCGTAAGCGGCGAACGAGTCCGGATGCGCGGCGACGAACACCGCGAGCTCTTCCGGAGAAGTGACGGTTGTCCCGACAGCGCCCTGCCAGCGGTCGGAGACCACAATCACATGCCAGGTGAAGAGCAGGGCAACAAGTAGAGCGACTGTCCAGACCACCGATGTCAGCCGCGTTCCGGTAGTATTCCGCGCACTCGGCCCAAGCACCGCGAACGAGAGCGCGAGGACGAATCCCAACACCATCAGCACGATCGTCATCAGGCCGTTGCTGCCAGATTCGATGTCCCAGCCGCCATGGTCTCGGAGGTAGCGACCAGCGACGAGGACGGCGAGCGCGCCAAACAGCACGCTCAGGATCACGGCTAAGCGGTGAGCTATCCGGATGAACATGGTCAGGATTCTGACTCCAAGCCCACTTTAGTGACGGCCAATTCGCTCCACCAGGTTGCGGCCGGTTGGCGCCTGGCCCGTGCGCTCCGCGTTCCGGTCGAGACGGGCAAATCCTTCCTGCGCGTAGCGGATACCTAGCCAGCGAAATGGCTCCGGTTCCCAGCGAGGGGATCGATGGTTGACGGTTGGGAGTTGCGTCAACGGCGTGACATGGCCCGAAATCAGGTCCGCCAGGATACGGCCAAAGAGGTTCGCCGTCGCCACTCCCTGGCCGGTATAGCCGCCGGCGCGGGCGACGCCCGCCGCCGCATCGTACGACGTGGTTGGCATCCAGTCGCGCGGCATCCCTAGCGGCCCGCCCCAGGCGTGCGTAAACCGGACATCCTCGAGCATGGGGAACCAATCGATCGTCATCCGGCGCAGCATGTCATGCGTCGGTCCGTGCCGATCGAGGCTGTCGTCGATCAGCGAGTGCATCCGGTACGGGGCGCCGCGCCCGCCGAAGAGGATGCGGCCGTCGGCAGTGCGATTGAGGTAGTCGACCGACATGCGCGAGGAAGCAACCAGCTCCCGGTTGCGCCAGCCGATCTGTTCCCAGTCACTCTCTGAAAGTGGCTCAGTGAGGACGATCAGGGAGTACATGGGAACGAGCGTGCGCCGCAGCTTCGGCAACTGCTGCGCGTACGCCTCGCCGGCGAGCACGATCGTCTTCGCCCGGACGTCGCCAGATGCGGTGATCAACCGCGGCGACCGGCCGGTCTCGTAGTCGACGACCGGCGTCTGCTCGTAGATCGTGCCGCCGAGACGCTCCACCGCGCGCGCCAACCCGCGCGCTAGACGTGCTGGATGGACGCTGGCGCCGGCGGGGTTGTACAACGCGGCGACCGTGTCGGTGACGCGCACCCGTTCGGTAGCTTGAGCGGCGTCGAGCAACTCGTATGGTTCGGCGAGTCCCAGCGCTGTCAGCGTCTTGTAGGCATTTTCGACGCTGGCTCGCTGATGCTCGCCGCGTGCCAGGCGGAGCGCGCCGCCCCGAGCCCACTGGGCGTCGATACCCTCATGAGCGATGACGCGCTCGATCTCGTCGACTGTCTCGAACATCGCGCGGGAGATCGTGCGCGCGGTCTCCGTGCCGAAGCGCTCCCGGAGCAATCCAATCGACACCGGGAAGCCGGGGTAGCACCACCCGCCGTTGCGTCCGGATGCGCCAAACCCGGCGATCTCCCGCTCGACAACCGCTACCCGCAACGACGGATCCCGCTTCAGCAGGTAGTAGGCCGTCCAGAGCCCGGTGTAGCCGGCGCCCATGACCGCGATGTCGACATCGATCGACCCATCAAGCCGCGGCCGGGGTGTCAGGTCATCACCGCTCGTCTCGAGCCAGAACGAATAGCTCGCGTAGTCTTTCACCGAATTTTTTCTACCCGCCGCGCTATCACCCGATCAACGACCCTACACTCGCTTGAAACTCCATCGTTGGTTACCGACGCAAGCTATGCGCACGTTAGCGCCTGGCTCCGGCATGGAAATTCACGATTTCTCACCGCGTTCCGTCTACGGGTACTCCTGCCAGCGCAGATCGATCGGATCGATACTCGCGCCATGCCGGCTCAGCATATCGCCAGATCTCGAGATCGACGTCAGAAAGGGGTTGGCGGTTCTGGTCGACCCAGTCGTGCGCAACCTTTTTCGCCTCAGAGAGGCTCGGCATTCTCCGTGTTCCCTTCGGGCCACGCGGCAAACCTGAAGTCGGCGGACAGTGCCTCGATTCTACCTGACGCTCGAGACGGCCAGACGGCCAGACGGCAAGGAGAGTCGTCAGTCGTAAGTCGTGAGACGATCACCCCTGATAGCTGATAGCTGATAGCTGAAGCCGGTAGCACCGTAGACTAGGCGAAACGGCGAT
>JAHWJF010000323.1:0-1735 GCA_019348515.1 Chloroflexota bacterium
GGCGGTGGTGATCTGCTCGGCCTTGACCTCCCTGGGGAGCTTCGGAGCGGGGACGGTGGCGACAACATCGGCGATCGAGGTCAGTGGGCTCACCGGGCCGGTCACGGACGTCGACGTCAACCTGCTCGACATCACCTTTATCGGCGACAGCACGCAGGATATTGACGTGCTGCTGATCGGACCGGAAGGGAGGACGGCCCTCATCCTCTCCGACGTCGGCGGCAATACGACGACGAGTAGTGTCAACCTGCTCCTCGACGACCAGGCGTCAGAGCAACTGCCGGATTCCACCGCCTTGAAGACCGGCGCGTTCCAGCCAAACAACGTCGGCTCGCCAGACACGATGAATCTGGGCGCGGGACCGATCACCCCGCCCAGTGGGGCATCGCTGGGAACCTTCAACGGGATCAACCCGAACGGCACCTGGCGGCTGTGGGTCTTCGATGATCAGCCCAATGGGATGCCTGCCGCCGGCGGCGGGATCAACGGGGGCTGGGCCTTGCGTGTTACCACCGCGGACGATGAACCGACGAACGGTGCACCGACGAACGGTGCTCCGACAGCCGATGAGCCGACGGCCAGTGCACCAACGGCCGGCGCACCAGCAGCCACTGGGGATCGATTTCAGGCCAGGGCCGGTCAGGCGCTGAACGTGACCGCGAACGGTGTGCTCGGCAACGACAGCGACCCCGACGGCGACCCGTTGACGGCTATCGTCGCCAATCAGCCAACGCGGGGAAGTCTGGCCCTGCAGGCTGATGGCAGCTTCACCTACAAGCCAACCAAGAGGGCCAAAGGAACTGACACCTTCACCTACCTGGCGCAAGACCCGAGCGGGTTGAACGCAGAGGCGACGGTCGACATCCAAATCAAGGCAGCGAAGGACAAGCAGGGCAAAGTCGGCAAGAAGGACAACGGCGGGAAGACAGGCAAGAAGGGCAATGGTGGGAAGAAGGGCAAGAAGTAGCCCTGATCAAGATTAGAGACAACGCAACTGGCGCCGGGGCGGACCATCCGCCCCGGCGCCAGTTGCGTGTTGGTGACCGCGCTCAAGCGCGCAGAGCCAGGATTGATCTCGCTTCCCGATAGCCGAGTGCAATGGTCTGGTGAACACTTCTCTCAGTACCTCTATGGAGACCATGCGAGACTCAGGTATACGCGGTTTCAGGCCGGAATTCTGTTCCCGCATGGGCACATGGTCCTATCTTGCATCTTGGCTCGGCCATCGGCCCGCCTTTTTCAATTGGATGGCCCACGTCCTGCCCCACCACTCCTCGAAATAGATCGATCTTGAGGAATCAGTCACACTATGAGGAGCATTCGTCTCCTGCCCGGTTGGGGAGTCCCGTATGGCCGGTTCTGGCGCAGGGCCCCGCGAATCCGTGCCCATCCCCCGCACCCGCCTCATCGGTCGGGAGACCGAACGCGCCGCGGCCGGTGCATACCTCCTTGAGGAGGCCGTCCCCCTCCTAACGCTGACCGGTCCCGGCGGCGTCGGCAAGACGCGCCTGGCCAAGACCCTTGCCCACGACGTGGCAGCGCACTTCGCCGATGGAGTGGTCTGGGTCGACCTCGCCCCGGTGGCCGATCCGGCTCTCGTCGTCCCGACCATCGCCCACACCCTGGGTCTGCGGGAGAGCGGCGATCAGGCGGTGGCCGAGCAGCTCACCGGATTTCTCCGCCCGCGCGCACTCTTGCTCGTGCTCGACAACGTCGAGCATCTCCTCGCCGCCGC
>JAHWJF010000323.1:1835-5034 GCA_019348515.1 Chloroflexota bacterium
GCCCGCGCGCACTCTTGCTCGTGCTCGACAACGTCGAGCATCTCCTCGCCGCCGCCCCGCAGCTCTCCACAGTGCTGGCGGGCTGCCCCCGTCTCCAGATCCTGGCGACGAGCCGGTCGGTGCTGAACCTCTCGGGGGAGCACGATCTGCCGGTGCCCCCATTGACACTGCCAGCAGCGCACGACGCGGTGTCGCCAACCGATGCTGCCGCGTCGGCGGCGGTCCACCTCTTCCTCGAGCGCGCGCGGGCGGTCCGTCCCGACTTCCGGCTGACCGAGACCAATGCGGCAACCGTGGTGGCCATCTGCCAGCGGCTCGATGGACTGCCGCTGGCCATCGAGCTCGCGAGCGCGCGGATCGCCCATCTGCCACTTGATGCCCTGCACCGGCGCCTGGAACACCGCCTGCCGCTGCTGACCGGTGGCGCACGAGATCTTCCCGCCCGCCTGCAGACCATGCGAGATGCTATCGCCTGGAGTTACGACCTGCTGACCCCTGAAGAGCAGACCCTCTTTCGGCGTCTGGCGGTCTTCGTCGGCGGGTGCACCCTGGAAGCCGCCGAGGCGATCGTTGAGGCAACGGAGGCCCAGAACGACGCGGTGCTGGACGGCATCGCCTCCCTCGTCAGCAAGAGCTTGGTCCAGACGGTCGAGGGGCCAGGCGGCGAGCCCCGCTACCAGATGCTGGAGACGATCCGCGAGTACGGACTGGAGCAACTGGTCCACCGCGGCGAGGATGTTGCGATGCGGGACACCCACCGTGACTGGGTCCTGGCCTTCGTCAAACGGACGATCCCCGCAACCCTTGGACCTGGGGCGGCGACCTGGCTGGGCCGGCTGGAGCCGGAACACGACAACCTGCGTGCCGCCTTGGCGTGGGCGTTGGCGCGGCGGGACGGCGAGGCGGCGTTCCGCTTGAGCGGGACCCTTCTGAGCTTCTGGTATATGCGTGGTCACATCGGCGAGGGACGCCGCTGGTTGGAAGCCAGTCTCGCCATCGGGGCCGATGTACCCGCCGCGCACCGCGCCCGGGCACTGCTCGGGCTGGGGTGGTTTGCGAACGAGCTCGGGGATCCGGAGCGAGGGACGGCAGCCCTCCAGGAGAGCTTGGCGCTCTACCGGGCACTAGGCGACCGGTTCAACACGGGCAATGCGCTGGATTTGCTCGGTATCGCCGCGGAGGACCATGGAGACTATGCCCTAGCCGAGCAGCTGATGACCGAGGCACTGGCGTGCTTCGAGGAGATCGGCAACTACCACTCTATCAGTCAAGCCATCTATCACCTCGGGGTGATCGCCTACGGGCAAGGTGACCTCGACTTGGCCATCGCGCGTTACGAGGAGTCGCAGCGCCTGGCCCGCGCGGCGGGCGACCATTTCAACCTCGCAAACACCCTCTGGTACCAGGGGCTCATCCATTGCAAGCGCGGGCAGCTGGCTCGTGCGGCCGATGCGTTAGAAGAGGCGCTGGCTATGGAAGAGGCTCTCGGCAATCTCGAGGGGGCGGCGCCTACCTTCGCCAACTTCGGAGTCCTCGCGGTTGCGGTCGATCGGCCAGACGTGGCGACCCGGCTGCTAGCGACGGCCGCAGGCGCGGTCGACCGCCGGGGCGTGTCGTTTTGCCTCCCCGAGCGCCTCGACTACGATCGGGCGCTCACGGACGTTCGCAATCGGCTCGACGAGCCAATCTTTCGCGCCGCCTGGGACGCAGGGTGGACTCGGACGATTAGGGAGTCGGCAAGCGATATTGATGAGATCCTTGCCGCAGCACGGTCTCAGGCCAACCTGACCGCGCCGCCCACCCCCACCGACGGAACTGGTCTGACCCCGCGGGAGTTGGACGTGCTTCGGCTCGTGGCGCAAGGTCACTCCAATCAGCAGGTCGCTGACGCACTCTTCATCAGCGTCCCCACCGTCAAGAGCCACCTCACCAACGTCCTTGGCAAGTTGAGGCTTCCCTCCCGTTCGGCAGCCACGGCGTACGCCCACACCCACGGCCTCCTCTAATCACGTCACTCCTCACGGGGATCGTCCTTCTCCGACGTAAGTCGGAGACCGCTGCAGCACGCCTCGAATGCGGATTCCATCTTTCGGTCGATGTGCGCCGTCACGCTGGAGCGCATGCTCGTGGCGTGGTCGCTGCACCGAGCTGCGACACATGGACAGCCAGTCAGGCGCGTCATGAGAGGAGATGGAAGATGGAGACAGCACGGGTGATGGCAGAGATCCGCAGGCTCGGGTACGTCGTGATGCTGGCGATGGGAATGGCGCTCGTCACAGCCGCCCCGGCGCTCGCAGAGGTGGCCTTATCACCTGTGGCGCCGGTCTGTGGAACAGATCAGCCAGAGAGCTCTGACCCCTGGGCCGCGCCGCCCGAGCGGGGACGGCCTGGTGAAGCGTATTAGGACCGCCCGGGTGTGCAGCGACAGCATCAGTATCTCGGTGCTGCCGCCATCGGCTCACAATCGCTGAGTAACTCCCAGACAGCTAAAGGATCTCATTCGTCGTCCTACGAGCGATCGGGAGGAGGGCCGGGTCATGGCGCGGCATCACCAGTCCGTCGTCGGAGCAACCCACGCCAGCCCGGCCTGGCCCCTCCCGCTCATGGGAACGGTGCTCAACGTGTTCGGTCTCATCCTCCTCGTTGCTGGATCGATGGCGGTGGACTCGCCGCTCATGAGTACAGCGGGCCACAGTCTGAAGACTCAGGGAGTGGTGCGACTGCCGCCAGAATCTCCCCAGTTGGCAACCATTGCAGTGCGTCTGCATCGGACCACTTGGATCGCGAACGCGCAATTCGCCTCTGCTCCCAATCGTTCAGGCCACTCATTCGCGAGGGACGAACGGCTCTCGAGTCCTGCGGCGCCGCTCGAAGAGCGGGATCTGCGTCGGGTTCTTCTCGCCATGTCGGCGGCTCAATACACGGGACGCTGTATCTCTGCCTGCCCGTGTCCAACCAGGCAAATCGCCTACCCGGAGAAACCATATGACCCGCCAACGAGCGGACCGAGATAACGCTCTTCCATATATATCGGCTCCAGCCCTCTCGTGGTGATGAGGCCTGTGTCCAGAGCCCTCTCCAGGTCTCAAGAAGTCCGGGGTTGAGACAGTCCAGGGTGTCGAAGAGCTCCAACCCAACGATCTACCCTCGGACCTCGACGTAGCGGTCGGTGCGCGCCGGATCCCCAACCGGCATAGCG
>JAHWJF010000324.1 GCA_019348515.1 Chloroflexota bacterium
GACCAGCGAGAGTGTCACCGCCGAACCGACTGCAATCCTGGAAACTTTCAGCTTCACCTGAACCCAACCTCCCCGCTCCGTCGTCGGTCCCGCCGACGAACAATCCGCGCCCCCTAGGGTGCACGACCAACCCGGACTCCCGGGCAGACCGCTGGCACCAGGCTCACGAGTCCTGCTCCTCGAAACAGGCCGACGGAGCCCTATCAAGGAGCATGACGCGCGAGTCCCGGTTCCGGTTTCGCGCTCTCCGGAATTCGGGTACGGACCCCCTACTCCGGCTGCGCCAGCCCCAACGGGTGGAGCGGCTGTCGCGTCGGGACAGTCGCCCATCCCATAGCGTCGCCCGGCAACGTACCGCGCGCGGCGATAGTGCCACGACGCCAGACGTACATTAGCAAGGCGAGAGCCCCTTGGCAAATAGACGAACCATCTAAGAGTCCCGCTTCGGCTATCGGCTATCGGCTCTGAACGTCTTACGACTCACGACGCTTCTAGCCGTCTTGCCGTCTTGCCGTCTTCGACTGATAACCGATAGCCAACAGGGGTTGACAGACCGAAGGTGTTCGTATACAGTGTACGTACAGTCCCGAGGAGCCTGAACGAAGCAGGGCTCCCCACCGGAAACGGCAAACGACGGCGGGCGAATCGCGGGGTACGTCGGTCGAGCGAGCCGTAGATGGGACAGGAAGGCGAGGCCACGTCCGTTGCGGGGCGTCGATGTGGCGGAGCGTCCAGTCAGGGGGAGTCGCGCTGACGTCAGAAGCTCGTCGGGGCTGTTTCTTTATTTTCTCCTCATCCGCAACCACATTCCACCGGGTTCAATCCCAGGCCAGCCCTGTGCGATAGTTCCGGCTATGATCCACGGCCGGGAGAACGCGCGTATCGCTCGGTAATCCCGGATATGCAGGGAGCTGTAGAGCAGGGATGACAGAAACGTCAACGCGCCAAGGCGAGTGCAAGTTCACCGTCATCGTCACCTCGGATCGCTACGGCAATGAGACGCATGGTCTCGAGCTGGAGCAGGAATTGGCCGCCGCGGTAACCGATCTCGACATCACGTTGCTCGGACGCGCCAGCACCACCGAGGACGAACTGATCCGCGTGGCCCAGGATGCCGACGCGATGCTGGTCAGCACACGCGAGGCCATCACCCGCCGCGTGCTGGAGAGCGTCCCGCGGGTGAAAGTCATCTCCCGCTACGGCGTGGGGTTGGACAATGTCGATCTGGACGCTGCGGCCGAAGCAGGCATCGTGGTCACCCACTACCCTGGCTACTGTACATCCGAGGTGGCCGACCACGCCCTGGCCATGATCCTGGCCCTCAACCGTCGCATCGTCGAGCAGGACCGTGCGCTGCGCCAGGGCGCCTGGGTTGAGCATGGTCCATCGACCCGGCGCATCCTGAGCGGTCCCATCCAACCGCTGCGCGAGCAGACCCTCGGTATCGTTGGGTTCGGCCGCATCGGGCAAGCGGTGGCCGCGCGCGCCAAACCGTTCAACCTGACAATCGTCGCCGCCGACCCGTATGTCGACCCGGAGGTCATGGTCGCCGCCGGAGTCGAGCCGGCCACGCTGGAGGAGCTTCTGCGCCGCTCCGATATCGTCACCCTGCATGCTCCACTCACGCCAGAGACCCGTGGCTTGATCGACGCCGCGGCGCTGGCGTTGATGAAGCCGACGGCCGTGCTAGTGAACACCGCACGCGGCCCGATCATCGACCTGCCGGCGCTGGCTCAGGCGTTGCAAGAGGGAAGAATTGCTGGCGCGGCGCTGGACGTCGTCGATCCGGAACCGCTGCCAGCCGACTCGCCGTTCTACCAGATGCCGAACGTGATCCTCACCCCGCACTCGGCGTATTACTCGGAGCGATCGGTCGACGTCGTGCGGCGGGAGACGTTGCTGGAGGCGCTGCAGGTGTTGCGGGGCAAGCGCCCGCGCACGGTGGCGAACCCGGCTGTATTGGAGAAGGTCGTCCTCGAACCGTAGCGCGGACAGCGCCCCGGCCGGGGTCAGGAGGTCTGGTGTTTCGCCGTCGCCGCGTTGCGCCAGTCGTGTCGTCATCGGCGCCGGCACCGTCGCCGGATGCCTCGGGCACGCTTGGACTCGCGGATTTCCTCCAGGAGGAGCGTGAAAACGGAGCTGGCGGGAACTTACCCGTCCCCGCCGCGGCGCGTGATGACGAGGCGCTGGTCCGCGCCGCGCAGCGCGGTGATCTTGAGGCGTTCAACCTGCTGGTGCAGCGTCACGAGCGCCCGGTGTTCAACGTCGCCCTGCGCCTGCTGCGAGACGTCGGACTCGCCGAAGACGCCACGCAGGACACCTTCATCCGGGCCTGGCAGAACATCGGCACGTTTCAGACCGGCTCAGTCCGCTCCTGGCTGTACAAGATCGCCACCAACCGTTCTTACGACATGCTCCGCGCTTCTGCCCGCCGCCCCGCCGGGTCATTGGAGGCGGAGATCGTCGAGATCGAGCCGATCTGGACGAGCGGCGGCGCCGGCGACGAGTCTCCAGATGCCCATGCGCTGCGCCGGGAGCTGTCGATCTACCTCGAACGCGCCTTGACAGCGCTGCCGGATGACCAGCGGATGGTCGTGCTGCTGGTCGACGTGCAGGGCCTGGACTATCACGAGGTGGCTGAGGCGATGGGAATCGCGCTCGGCACCGTGAAGTCACGACTGAGCCGCGCCCGCGCCAAGATCCGTCAGGCGCTGGCCGACGATGCCCCGGCGAGGGAACTGTTCGAGCGCTACCTCCGTTTAGAGGAGGAAGACGAGGGAGACCGGGCAGCCATGCCCGTGACTCCGACGATGGAACCGGACGATGACTGAGCACCACCCAGCGGACCGCCCGGGACACCTCGATATCGACGCGGTCAGCGCGTTCATCGATCGAGATCTCCGACCGGACGATCTGGCTACGATCGAATTTCATCTCCACGAATGTCCACCGTGCTACCGGGAAGTGCTCGAGATCCGGACCACGGTGGTGCTGCTGACCGCACTCCCCCAGTACACCCCTCGCCGCTCGTTTTGTCTTGGGCACGAGCATGCCCGGGCGGGGCGGCGCCGGACCCGCGTCCCGCGCGGTCTCTCCTGGGCCGGTCCTTTTGCCTCCTCTGCCTACCCGGCGTCAGCGACGGCGTCCGTCACGCAAGGCGAAAGCGGGCGTGGCGCGGGATGGCTTTCGGGGTTGCAGGCGGCGGCGATGGTTGTCGGGGCACTGCTTCTCCTGGTAACCACCAGCGATCTGATCGGCATGCCACCCCAGCCGGCCGATTGGCTTTCAGAACCGGAAGCGCCGATCGGCCAGATCGAGAACCTTTCCGCGCCGCCTCCGGCAATGGTGCCGGCTAATGACTCCGGTCGCGATAGCGAAACCGCATCCGAATCCGAACCGGCCGCTGCCAACACCGAATCGTCGTTCACATTGGCCGGGAACGACTCCGGGGGAACCACGAGCGGCGATAGCGCGTCTGAAGAAGTGCTGGAGGAGGCGGAGACCACGGATACAGCCCCGAGCGACGCGACCAACGCGGCGCTGGCGGCGGTGACCCGCGCGGTTCCCACTCCCGTCTCAGGACTCGCGCGGAGTCCGGGGACGGCGACAGACGGTGCCGACGCGCCGGCAGCCACTGCCGCTCAGCCTTCCCGGCTGCGCCTGGCGCAGCTCGCGCTCGCCTTCGCGCTGGCCTGGCTCGTCGTCTCCATTGTCGGACTGCGCTGGGTGCGCGGTCTGCGGCGGGCCCGCGACTAGCCCGGCGGACGGAGAGCGAGTGAACAGCCAGTCGCTATTGGGTGACTGGGAACCAGATCGGGAACCGAGAGGAGACAGGACATGCCCCAGGATCGACATCGCGGAATGCGGGCGCTGCGGACCGCGGGAGCGGCGCTGGCGCTGGCGGGACTGCTGGCGACGAGCGCCGTTGGCGGTGGGGCCGTACTGGCCCAGGACACGGCGACACCGGAATCCAACATGTCGCTCGGCGTGCCGACGGTCAGCGTCAGCGGTCACGGGTCGGTCAACGTCCCGCCCGACACCGCCTCGGTGAATATCGGCGTCGACGTCATCAAACCAACGTTGGGCGAAGCCCAGGAGACTGCCACCGCCCAGGCCACAGCCGTCATCGAGGCGTTCGAGGCGGCGGGGATCGCACCCGAAGATATCCAGACCGACTACTACAGCGTGAACATCCTCCGCGACTACTCCGAAAATGCTGACCCGACGATGATCACGGGCTTCGAGATCATCAACCAGTTGCGGGTCACGGTGCGTGACACGGAGCAGCTCGGGGAGTTGCTCGATGCGGCGGTCAACGCGGGGGCAAACAGCATCTACGGCGTGACGTTTTATGTGGACGACCAGACCGCCGCCGCCAGTGAAGCGCGAGTCGAGGCGGTCGAGGACGCGCGGACCAGGGCCGAAGAGCTCGCCTCTGCCGCGGGCATGACGCTCGGTCCGGTAGTCGCCCTCTCGGAAGGGACCACGCCGCTTATCTCCCCGGTCTACCCGATGGGCCGCGGTGGTGGCGCTGGCATGGCGGCCGAAGCCGCGGTGCCGGTCGAGCCCGGCTCGACGACCGTCGCCGTCGACGTGATGATGACCTTCGAGCTGCGGTAACCATCCGGTAGATACCTGAATCAAATTCGGGACGCGGCGCGGGGAGAATTCTCCCCGCGCCGCATATCCGCGTCAGTCCGGTCAGTGGCGATGCTGCGCTCACGCATCTGCCGTACGTACGGCTCCCGCTGACCCCGCGGCTATTGCTTTGCGGAGACGTAGACCCAGAAGCAATGGTGTCTCGCGTGTTGAGGAGGTAAATGCCTTGCGTCGGAGCTGGCCTCTATCCGTAACTGAGCGCGAAAGCTCGACGCACTCGCCTCGCCGCGTCATGGCGCAGCTTTGTTGTCAAGTTCAGCCGATCCGTTCCAGGTCCTCGCGCAGCTCCACGCCCAGTCCAGGCAGGTCAGGCAACCGCACGTCGCCATCGGCATCCGGCAGCAACGGTGTGGCGACCAGCCCCTGAAAGGC
>JAHWJF010000325.1 GCA_019348515.1 Chloroflexota bacterium
GACGCCGCTGCCGCATGGGCGGCACTTGAGGGCACGGAGCTTGACAACCCGACGGTGCTGGCGTACTTGCGAGAGGAGTTCTCAGAAGAGATTGCTTGGCTGATGAACTGGTACGACAGCGGCGTGCCGATCGTGCGCTTCGAGGTGCTGGAAGTCGACCCATCTCAGGTACTCACGGGCTTGTCTGCCGATCTCGGACCTCTTGACGGCGACGTGGTAGCACGCGCTGTTGCGATCTGTCCCGCCGAGAACCTGGTGCGCAGCAGCCCAATCCGAGGGCGACGCATGCCTGCCGTGTCGGCTGGCGCGTGGCGGGAGCGCCTGTCAGACGAGCACCTCGAGCTCCTTCGCAATCGCTACGGCGCCGACGTCAAGCACCTCGGCTATGAGCTCAGTTGACATGAGGCGTCTGGAGACAACGCGGTGAGGATCCTCATCGCCGGCCCACCAAAGACCGGCAACATGTGGTTGAAATGTCTCCTGGGCCGCGCGTATGGGCTGAGGTGGTTGCGACCTTTCGAGACGCCCGAACGTGTGGATCTGCCGTCGTTGAGATCCTGGCTGGCGGCTGGCCGCTTTCCCGATGGCACCATCTTTCACCAGCACTATGACTTCGCGCCCGAGATCGCCGACGCGGTCGAGGCGGTACCAGCACACCTGGTGACCATCGTTCGCGATCCGTACGACGCGTTTGTATCGACGTACTACACCCTCCAGCACCATGCGGCCGAGAAGAACCAGAAGGGTCGAAAATTCACGGAGTTGATGGGAAAACCACTGGACGATCCGGGGGTGATCGAGTTCTTGCGCCGCGGGGGCTACCGGAACAATCTCGAGAAAGCGCGCGACTGGGCCTCGAGCGGACGGGCGGTGGTCTTACGGTATGAGAACCTCAGCCAGGATCCAATCGCGGAGCTGCAACGCGCAACCCAGCTGATGGCCCCGATTAGCATCGATAGGTTGGAGACAGCTATCGACTACTGCCGTGCCGATCGCATGCGCCAGCGCACGAAAGGGGGAAACAAACACGTTCGCACGGCGACTGTTGGTGACTCGGTGCGGCAGCTCACGCCTGACCACCTCAAGGCATTCAGCGAGGCCTATGCCGATCTCGTGGAAGAGCTTGGGTACCCGGTCCGATAGGTTCGGCGGGGGCACGCGAGCCCCTTTTACGAGTTGGCCCAAAGGGCGTCCAGATTCGTAAGCACCTCCACGAATCGTTCGCGCTCTGCGTCAAGACTGTGATGCTGAACCATTGCGATAGCACTGTTCCGGAGTCTGGCGGCCGCTGGTTCCGGCAGCGTTAGGGCGCGCTCCACGTCCCGCACCATGTCGTCGAACCGGAACGCAGGGCGGAACGCATTGAGGCCGGGCAGGCAAAAGGAGCGGTTGCCAACGCAGTCCGGGCAGACGACGATGGTCCCAAGAGCCATTCCTTCGAGTGCGGGCAGATAAAACCCTTCCTCCTCGTTCGGGAGAAACAGCGTCACGCGAGCACGCCGGATCGCCTCCAGAAACGTCTCCCGTGGGACATGCTCGGTGAGCACCTCGACCGAGCGTCCATTTGTGGTGAGGTGCCCAGCGACCTGAGTGGCGAGGGCTGGCTGCTTCAGACCCGCGATGAGAAGATCGAGGGATTTCGCCCTCTGGTCGCCACTCTCGACCACCGGCACATCCATCCCATTCGGGATCACAACCGTCGTTCCACGACTTCCGGCCTCCTCTACAGCGGCAGCGACTTCCGGGCTAACGCAGATCCGGATCGCCTTGCGGTCGAGATAGTTCGATTGAATGCTCCACTCCTGCGCATGGCGCACATGCTGGATGAGATTGAGTACGGGAATTCCACGATCGAGCAGTCCGAGCTCGTCCAGCCGCTGCCAATCGCGACCAGCCACAAACAGGGCGTCGGGGCTCAAGCCATCGACCGATTCAATGACGTGGCCGGCCGCTTGCGTCCAGGGATTACTACTGTCCCAGGAGGAACTGGCGTCAAAATGGACACGGGCGTCGAACCCCGGCGCCGCCAGGACATGATTGAAGTAATGCCAGACCTTGAGATGGCCCCCGTGGAATCGCCGGTATTTGCGATGAAAGAGCACGATGCGCACGCGAATCCCTGGCACACGCTGACCCCGAACCTGCCAAGAGTCTAGTCGATGGGCGGATTTCCGCCGCCACCAACATTTTTGTTACACTGCGCAATCGCCTGAGCGACAACCCGCGTGATCGCTCGCCTGGCCGGGATCGATGGAGCCGGGATCACAGCGCGGAATCTAACCAACCAGGTTGGCTTGCCTACACGCTTAACGGAGATCAGCTGACGAGGAGTGCGACCGGGTGAGAATCATTATCGCGGGGCCACCGAAGGCCGGAAACGTCTGGCTGAAGTGCCTACTCGGCCACATCTATGATTTGCGTCCGCTTACGAAACAGGAGACGCCGCAACGTCCGCAGTTCCATCTCCTCAAAGCCTGGCTCGAGGGAGGGAACTTTCCGGACGGAACGATTTTTCATCAGCACTATGACTACAGGGATGAACTCGCTGACCTCGTCGATGCGGTGCCCGCGCACACGGTCACGATCATTCGCGATCCGTACGACGGGTTCGTCTCCTCCTATTTCACTATCCAGCAGCATAAAGACGATGGTCTCCGCAGTGGCCGCCGGACCGACGTGATGGCCGGTAAATCCTTGAGTGATCCCGATGTCGTCGAATATCTGCGAAACGGCGGCTTTCGCAACAACATCCGCCGGGCGAAAGAGTGGATGGAAAGCGGCCGCACCTTGGTCGTTCGGTATGAACGGCTGCACTCCGACCCGATCGAAGAGTTGCGCTCGGTCACAGACAGGATTCAACCAGTCCCGGACGAACGCATCGCCGCCGCTCTCGAGACTTGCAGCGCCGAGAACATGCGCAAGATGGGCGGAGAGAAGTCGAAGCACGTTCGTGCGGCCAAGGTCGGGGATTCGCGAGAGAAGCTCAATGCTGAGCACCTCGCCGTCTTCCGTGAGAAGTATGCCGACATGATCCGGGCGCTCGGTTACGAGGTTCGATAGGTACTGGAGTCTCAGGACAAACCTGGTGCCCGCCGCGACGCTGACCGGGCGCGGAGACCTGAGCGGAGGGCGCACATGCGCATCGTCATCTCATCGCCCCCGAAGATGGGGAACAAGTGGATCAAGTGCCTGTTGAGCCGGGTCTACGATTTGCAATGGATTATTGGTGAAGACTCGCCAGACACGGACACCCGGCAGTTCCGGCAGTTCGTGCAGGAAGGGCGTTTCCCCGACGACACGATCTTCCACCAACACTGCAAGTACAAGCGTCGGCTCTGTGACGCCATCGACTCGATCCCCGCGCATCTGGTGACGATCGTGCGGGATCCCTACGACGCCTTCGTCTCCATGTATCACTGGATTCAGACCCGAACGGACTATGACCGCGAGCGTGGTCGCGTCCGCAAGAAGGAGCGTCCCCGAGACGCCATGGTAGGCAAAGCGATCGACGACCCTCTCATCCTCGAATATCTCGCGGATGGCTATGGGCAGCAGATCCAGCGTGCCCATGAGTGGGTTCACAGCGGACGGGCGATCGTCGTTCGCTACGAGGAACTCCATCGCGACCCGGTTGGCGCCTTGACGCGCGTGACCAATCAGATCGAGCCGGTCGATCCCGACCGCATCGAGCAGGCGATCGAAGCGTGTAGTGTTGACAACATGCGTAAGATGAGCAAGCGCATGTCGCAGCACGTTCGCGCGGCGAAGGTCGGTGATTCTCGTGACACGCTAGGCGAGGCTCACCTCAAGATTTTCCGTGACCAGTATGGTGAGCTGCTGACATCCCTCGGATACGAAGTCCGATAGTCGGGAAAGACACCCGTGAGCGGTCGACGCCGTTGAGAATAGTGATCTCCGCTCCGCCGAAGTCGGGAAACCATTGGATTGGCTGCCTGCTCTCGACGATCTACGGACTGCAGTGGCCGACGCCAGGCGGCCACGCCGCGACGGCAAGCCCGGAGGCCCTCGCCGAATTCGCGAGATCCGGTGGGTTCCCCGACGGCAGCATGTTCCATCACCACAGTCGATTTCACCATCGTCTCTGCGACGTGATCGACGCCATCCCCGCCCATCACGTCACCATTACTCGAGACCCGTATGATGTCTTCGTCTCGATGTACTACTGGGAGCAGGAACGATCCTCGCGGGGGCTGGGCCGCGATCGGGCGCGACCCCGTCATGTGTTGTATGGAAAACCACTCGACCACGAGGATGTACTCGGTTTCCTGGCCGACAAATTTGGTCAACAGATTGCCAAAGCGAATGGTTGGCTGCACGGCGGGCGAGCGATTCCCATCCGTTACGAAGAGCTGCATGCCGATCCGGTCGCGGCGCTCAAGCGGGTAACGGATCAGATCGAACCAGTCACGGTCGAGCAGATCGTGTCCGCAATCGAGTCGTGCCGAGCCGATCGAGTACGCCAGCAGGATGAAAAGATGGCCTGGCATGTCAGGGCGGCGAAGGTCGGCGACTCTCTCGGCCGGCTGACCGACGCCCACCTTGCTGTCTTTCGCGAACGACACGGCAGCCTCATTCGCTCGCTTGGCTATGAGGTGCGCTAGGCTACGCGAGCGAATAGCGGACCAACAGCGTACTATGCGTCCGACACGCGAGCTTTCATAGTTCGAAGACCCACGTTTGCGGCCAACTGAGTCTGGCACGTAGAGGCACGCTCAGATGAATGCGGTTGACCTCGTCATCCTCGTCGTCGTTGGTCTCTTCGCTGTTGGTGGCCTGCGCCGAGGATTCCTCTTCGGGCTGGTCGATCTGGTCGCTTTTGGACTGGCGATTGTTGTCGCCGCCCACCTGGCCACGTCCGTTGCGGAACCACTTCGCGACCAGGGGATACCCGTTGAGCTGGCTACTGGCGCCGGGTTTGTCATTGCCGGTGTTGTCAGTCTCGCTGTCATTGGTCTCGCAGCGCGCGTGCTTCTCGCTCCGCTTGCTCTGCTTGGAGCCGGTACGCC
>JAHWJF010000326.1 GCA_019348515.1 Chloroflexota bacterium
CTCAAGGCCGACGAGGCGCTCTCGGGTGAGGACGTGCGCGAAGGGCTGACGGCGATCGTCTCGGTCAAGCTGGCCGAGCCACAGTTCGAGGGGCAGACCAAGGGCAAGCTCGGCAATGCCGAGGTCGCGGGCGCGGTGCAGACCGTCGTCAACGAGGCGCTTGGCGCGTTCCTGGAGGAGAACCCGCAGGCGGCCCGGCGCATCATCGAGAAGTGCATCACGGCTTCCCGAGCCCGTGAGGCCGCGCGCAAAGCGCGCGAGCTGGTTCAGCGCAAGGGCGGGCTGGAGAGCTTCAGCTTGCCGGGCAAGCTCGCCGACTGCACCGAGCGCGACCCGGCAAAGGCGGAACTGTATATCGTTGAGGGTGATAGTGCGGGGGGCTCAGCAAAGCAGGGAAGAGACCGCCGTTTCCAGGCGATTCTTCCGCTACGAGGAAAGATTCTTAACGTTGAGCGGGCGCGACTCGATAAGATGTTGCAGAACAACGAGATTCGCACCCTGCTCACGGCCCTCGGCACGGGGATCGGTGATCAGTTCGATCCGACCAAGCTGCGCTACCACCGCGTCGTGATCATGACGGACGCGGACGTCGACGGTTCGCACATCCGGACACTGCTGTTGACCTTTTTCTTCCGTCATCTGGAACAGTTGATTCTGGACGGGCATGTCTACATCGCGCAGCCGCCGCTCTACCGGGTCCGCAATGGCAAGCAGGAAGCCTGGGCCTACACCGAAGAGGAGCTGCAAGCGGCTCTGAAGAAACTCGGTGAGAAGTCCGAGATCCAGCGCTACAAGGGGCTCGGCGAGATGAACCCGGAGCAGCTCTGGGACACCACCATGGACCCGGGTACGCGCACACTGTTGCAGGTCACCGTCGATGACAGTGTCGAAGCGGACGAAACCTTCGACATGCTGATGGGCGCGGCCGTGCCACCGCGCAAGAAGTTCATCCAGACCCACGCGCGCGAGGTCGTCAACCTCGACGTCTAAGGGGTGATTCAGCGTTCAAACGGAGCATGGGGTGGCCAGTTGGCCATCCCATTTCCATTGGTGCACGTGCGATGCCCACGCCCACCCCGATCACGTTAGGATTCCCGGACTGATCCTGCCGAACGCACACGGGAGCGCGTGGAGTGACGGACGACGCGGAGTCTGCCCCTGCCAGAGCCAGCACAGAGCAGGCTCCTCCCGAACCGGTTGATGAGGCGTTCGTCGAGAGCGCGCCGACAGCCGGCATCAGGCGCCGCTATCTAGCAGCGTTCGGCGTCACCGTGGCCGTCGTCATTATCGTCCTGGCGCTCTTACCGACGGCGTTGGTCAGCATGTACCACGAGTTGCGCGGGCAGGTGGTCGACCATGTCTACGACCTGTTCAGCGGCATGGAGGTCGACGTCGACCGAACGTTTGCCCCCGATACCGCGTTTGCCAACATCACGGTGACGAACCTCGATGAATCGAGCCGCATCGCGACACTAACCGTTTCCGGACACCGGGTCTGCGAGGCGATCTGTCCGCCGACGACCGTCACCTTCTTTTCGCTCGGCAACGATGCCGCCCAACGGCGCGGCCTGCCACCATCGGCGGCGGTGACTGTCCCGGGTGAATCGGGAACTTACACGAATACTATCGAGCTTCCCATCCGTGGCACACCGCAACTCTATCCGTTTGACAACTACACGCTGCTTCTGGGATTGGTTTTCTCCGTGACGCTCCCCACTGGCCGGGAAGAGGTCATCATCTCGCCTGAGCTGGTGCGGGAACGTGTCGCGCTGACCCTCGAAGATCAGGTCGTCCGCCTGAACATGTTCCCGCCGGTACCCGTCGACCCCGCGACGGTCCACTCGCCGAGTGATCCGGTGGACTTCTTGCTCGTCGATCGGTTGGAATGGCAGCGACCGGGGTATCTGCGCATTCTGACGGTGCTATTGGTGATCCTCATCTCCGCATCCGGCATCTTCGCCCTGGGATTACGCTCGCTGCACGAGCTGGTCCTTGGCATCGGCGGCATTATCCTCGGCATCTGGGGCGTGCGCTCGGTGGTCGTGCAGTCAGAGCTCCCGGACGTGACGCTGATCGATGTCATCCTGGGGTTCGTGATCCTGGTGCTCTTGCTCGCGCTGTCGCTCCGCGCTGCCCGCTACTTTTTTGTCCAGAGCGGGTTACGAAGGTGAACCGAGGGTGATAGGCCATGGGTCATAGGTGATGGGTGGTTGATTGCGGGATGCCGGTTCTCACCGGCGTCACTGCTACTCGTCATTTCGTTGGCTGCACTATCATCAAACGAGCATCAAACGCAGGAGCCAGCGACCATGACGCCGATCCAGCGCCCTCCATCGTCGAACCCATCACCCATCACCCATCACCCATCACCTTCCGTCACGGTCGAACTGTTCGGTGTGCCACGCCTCCTGGTAGGCGCGCGCTCAGTCGCCGCGACCGGTGCGACATTAGCCGATCTGGCTATGGACCTCATACGGCAGAGTCCCGCCCTGGCCGGACGCGTGCTGGATGCGATCACGGGTTGGCCGCTGGATGGGTACAGCTTCGTCGTGGACGAGCAGTTCACCCGCGATCGGAACCTGCCGCTACCGCCCGGGACGTCGGTACTCCTCGTGGCGAGCGCGGCAGGTGGGTGATGGCATGATCTCGACCATCGGGGGCGTTCACGGACGGTTGCTGCGGGTCGAACTCCGGGACAACGGGGGCGCCGGGTGGACCGAGCCGTTAGAGCCCGCGGTCTTCTCCGATGTCATCGGGGGCATCGGGTTGGCGAGTCTGCTCCTGCTCCGTCTTTGCCCGCCGGGAGCTGACCCCCTCGGTCCCGACAATCCCCTCATCTTCGCCACGTCGCCGTTTGCCGGCACGGGAATCACGACCTCCAGCAAGATCGCCGTCGCCGCGCGATCGCCGCAGACCGGGATGATCGGTGACTCGCTCTCTTCGTCCTACCTGGCGCTGGAATTGAAGCGCACTGGACACGACGCGCTGGCGATCACGGGGACCGCCCCAGAGTGGAGTGTGCTCGTCGTCGAGGACGGCACAACGCACCTGATCCCGGCCGATGGGCTGCTTGGATTGTCCGCGGGCGAGACGGCGGAGCGCCTGCGGGCCAAATTGGGGACGGCGTTTCGCGTGGCGGCGATCGGTCCCGCGGGGGAGCGCGGGGTCCGTTACGCGGCGATCGCCAACGACGGCCGCCTGGCGGGGCGCACCGGGGCCGGCGCGGTGATGGGCGCGAAGCGCCTGAAGGCTATCGCGGTGCGCGGAAGCCGTCTGCCGCGGGCGGCGGATCCCCGCGCGGTGGCGGCTCTAGCCCGGGATCTGGCTGAGCGCAGCGTCGGTCCCGCGACGGCCAAGTACCGCGAGATCGGCACGGTCGCCAATGTCGCCTTCTTCAACCGGATGGGGATGCTGCCAACGCGCAACTTCGCGGGGGGTCACTTCGCCGAGGCGGAGGCCATCTCCGGCGAGACACTGCGCCTGGAGCACCATACCGGGCGGCACGCCTGCGCCGCCTGCACAGTCGGATGCGAGCATCACTACCGCACGCGGGATGGCGGACCGGAAACGTCGGCGCGCCTGGAGTATGAAACCCTCTTCGCGCTTGGCTCCCTCTGCGGCGTGAGCGATCCGAACGTGGTCCTGCGGGCTTCGGCACTGTGCGACGAGCTGGGGATGGATGCCATCTCCGCCGGCGGCACCATCGCCTGGGCGATGGAGTGCCGCGAGCGTGGAATCGATCTGGGCGTCCCCGCGGAGGAGATTCCACGGTGGGGCGACGGCGCGGCCCTGCTGCGCACGTTGGGCCAGATTGGGACGCGGGAAGGCATTGGCGATCTGTTGGCCGAGGGATCGCGCGCGGCGGCGGAGCGGGTCGGCCAGAGCAGCGAGGAGTGGGCGATGCACGTCAAGGGGCTCGAGCTGCCGGGCTACGATCCCCGCAAACTCAAGACCCTGGCCCTAGGTCTGGCGGTCGCCGCCCGTGGCGCCTGTCACAACCGCTCGTCCGCCTATGAGGTCGATCTCTCCGATCGCCTCGATCCGGAGGTCGACGCCCGGGCGCGGGCCGCGGCGGCCGCGGCGGCGGAAGACCAGGCGGCCCTCCTCGATTCGCTGACGCTGTGCAAGTTTCTGCGCCACGCCCTTGGTGACGTGCATGAGGAGAGCGCCGCACTCCATCGCGCCGTGACCGGGCTCCCGACGACCGTCGACGATCTGCACGCGGCGGGGGCACGCATCGGCGAGGTCAAAAAGCGGTTCAACCTGGCCCAAGGTTGGACACGAGCGCTCGATACCCTACCGCCCCGCCTGCTGCAATCTGAGAGCAGCGGCGACGGATCGCCCATCGATCCCATCTGGCTCGACCGTCAGATCGACGCCTACTACGCCGCGCGGGGCTGGGATACGGAAGGGCGGCCAAGAGAGCGGGAGCGGAGAGAAGCGGTTGCCACCTCATCTCTCCGCTCGGCTCTCGCTCAACGCGCTACTTGAGGTCCTCCGCTGCAAGGTGCATCGCCTCGACGATGCGCTCGTAGGGGAGTTGGGCGCGGTCGTTGGCCGTCCGCACCGCGTCGGCCGATGGCCCCTCGAAGAGACAGAAGCACTTCTCTTCACCTGGGAGGAATGTCGAGCGCAAGTAGTGGACCGGCGTCCCCTCCTGCGCCATCGTGGCGGTGGTGCGCTTGGCGCTCCCGGCCGCCGCGGCGAGTTGGTCCGGGGTGATGCCCGGCAGATACCGTTCGACGAGATACTTGGTCATGGTGCTGCACCTCCCGTAACTCTTGGCCGACCGACCGCCCGTCGCGGCGGGTGCTCGATCGATCCGCTGGCTGTCTCCCCTTCAGCCAAGGGAGTCCAGTATCCAATCGGCACTGTCCCGATCGCGATGTCTTCATCGTAGGGCGAACGGGACCAGGCGCCATCGGGCAAAGGACGTATCCACGGTACGTATTTTCCCGGACCACCGTATCCGTACCGCGCGAGACGAAGACGCGCT
>JAHWJF010000327.1 GCA_019348515.1 Chloroflexota bacterium
ACCCACTGGTGTGGCCTGGGGGGTTACCGGGCCAAGCCGGTACGCGGGCGTTGGGGGGCGGTATGGGGGTGTACGGTATGGCGTTCGAATTACCGCGATTGTTGTTATGGGGGGTTTGCGTCGACGGTTTGATCTGGTTGTTGCGCCAGACATTGATTGCGGGTGGGGCCTGGTTGGCGCGGTTGCGGCGGTTGGTGGGGCGGTAGGGGTGCGCGGACCACCACGCCGATTCTGAAAACTTGGGACTAACAGCGCAGACAGATCGGGCCATCTCCTGTACTGTGCTGACCAAGCAGCAATCGCGTTCCGAAGGGAGACCCCGTGTTGAATGAACGAGCAAGCCGCCGCCCGCGTGCGGATCCTCTCACCAGCCGAGCTGCTCGCACGGCTGGCTCAACCTCTTGACCTGCTGACGGGTGGCCCACGTGACGCCCCGGTCCGGCACCAGACCCTGCGCGCCCCGATCGCCTGGTCCTTCGATCTGCTGGCCGGAGCAGAGCCGGTCCTCTTTCGCCGGCTGGCGGTCTGGGCGGGCGGCTTTACCTTGGATGCCGCGGAGGACGTAGGGGGGGACGCTGCGCTCTCCTCCGTCTTCGACACCCTCTCCAGCCTCGTCGACCAGAACCTCGTCATCGAGCGTCGGCGCCTGGATGGCGAGATTCGCTTCGGCATGCTGGAGACGATCCGCGAGTTCGCCCTCGAGCAGCTCGCAGCCTCCGGTGAGGAGGCTGCCGTCCGCGACGCGCATGCCGCGCACGAGCTGGCCCTCGCGGAACGCGCACGCGAGGAATTCAAGGGGGCGGACCAGGCGGCGTGGCTCGAGCGGATCGACGTCGAGCACGACAATCTGCGCGCGGCACTCGGCTGGTTGCTGCACACCGGGGCAGGAGAGCGCGCGCTGCGACTGGCGGCAGCCCTTTGGTGGTTCTGGTGGGTGCGCGGCCACCTCAGCGAAGGACGGGCCTGGCTGGAGCAGGCCGTCGCCCCGACTGACGACTCCCCGCTCGAGACGCGAGCGCGGGCACTCTACGGTGCGGGCTCGCTGGCGGAAGCGCAAGGTGACTACGAACAGGCCGCACGGCTCCACGAGGATGCCCTCGCCCTCTATCGGACCGCCGGGGACCAGGAGGGCGTCGCCGACGCACTGGCCAGCCTGGGACAGATGGCGCGGGATCAGGGCGACTATGACCAAGCCGTGCGGCTCCTCGACGAGGCGCTGGCGACCTGTCGCGCCGCCGGCGACCACCGCGGGGCGGCTTATGCCCTCATCGAGCTCGGCACGGTCGCCTCCTACCGTGGCGGGGGGCAACTCGCCCTAGCCCTCTACGCCGAAGGGCTCGAAATCCTGCGCCCGCTGGCGGACTCGCGCGGGTACGCCGCCGCGCTGACGAACGTCGCCACCATGACCTTCGTGCAGGGCGACCCGGAGCGAGCGGCACCGCTCTATGAGGAGGCGCTCAACCTGTGGCACGACCTGGGCGACGAGCAGGGGAGAGCGACGGTGCTGACCAACCTGGGGGAGATCATGCAGCACCGCGGCGACCTGGAGCAGGCGCTGACGTTCTATCGGGAGGCGCTACCCATCTACCAGCAAACGGGAGACCGCCGTAACGCCGCTGCCGTGCTGACCAACCTCGGTCAGGTGGCGCGGGAGCGGGGCGACCTCTTGGCAGCCGCGGCGCTTTTGGCGGGAAGTGCAGACGTCTATCGAGCGATGGGCGACCAGGAGGCGATGGCCCGCTCTCTGGAAGCACTGGCGGGGTTGGCGGTGGCGATGGGCGAGGCGGAACAGGGTACACGCTTGTTCGGCCGGGCGGAAGCGCTGCGCGATGAGATCGGCGCCCCACTCGCCATCATCGCCGCGGAGCGGTACGAGCAAGACGTCGCCGCCGCCCGCGCGCTCCTACCGGAACAGCTCTTTGCCGCCGCCTGGTCGACAGGGCGGGCGCTTCCCATGACGGAGGCGATCGCTGAGGCCACGCGTCTGGCCTCGGGATTGGCACGAGAAGAGCGAGCTGCCCTCGACGACGCGCTTCAAGATTTTCCCCTATGAGCTATTGGCGGTCGGCTATCAGCTATCGGCTTTGGCCGTCTCACGACTCACGACTCGTCTTGCCGTCTTCGACTGATAGCCGACCGCCGCTCTAGCGTGGCCGGCGCATGCGGGCGTAGACCGGAGGTTCGCCCGAGCAGGTGCTGGTGTCGGCATTGACGCAGTAGAAGGGACCTTCACAGCAGCGCTTGCCGCACAGTCGCGACTCCGGGCAGCAGACGGACGGCGCCTGCTCTTCGGAAGCGCCACACTCCCCGCCCGCCGTTTTGGCCCCGAGGGGACAGACGGCATAAATACGATGTTCGGGGCAGCAGCTCGTGGGGTTCCCCGGGGCGGGCGTGCACCACTGGACCTCTTCGCCTGGCAGGCACTCCGGTAGCTCGCGCGCGTTGTCTGGACAGCCTGAGCCGCCCTGGCCTCCGCCGCCGCTCTGGTCTCTGCCGCGACGATTCTTTCTCTTCTTCTTGTTCTTGCCCTTCTTGCCCTTCTTCCGAGCGCCGGCCAGATCCTCGTCGAGGAGAGCGCTAGCGCCGACCAGGGCGGCGCCCAGAGCGCCGCCCGCCATCCAGCGCCGTGAGATGCGCAGCGCGTGCCGCGCGAGTCCGTCGAGCTCCTCCTTCATGGTCTTCTCCTCTCCCCGTCGGCGACGTTGTGATCGTGGCGGGAGTGGTCGTGGCTGCTCGGCAAGCGAGTGACGCCGCAAGCCTAGCGCATTTGCCACGGTGCCCTCGTATAGCCGCTGCCGGTGACGCGATCGACACTGAGCCAGAGCATGCCGGCGTACCATCTGCCATCCACACAGGCAGACGAGTGGGAGTCGATGAACCCCACTCGTCTGCTCCAGGCAACTGGGCTGGCGTCCAGCCGTCGACTCGATCGCTTATGGGACCGCCTGGCACGTCCAGGTGGTGGAGCCGTTACTGTTGTTGTATGTGCACGCGTACCCGTGGCAGCAGTACGGCGGGGTGAACTCACCGGTGTCAGCGTCCAGGGCGCCACACCCATCACCATGCACGCCACAGGTGCTGTCCTGATGGCCATTCGGATTCTGGTTCTGGTTCTGCTTGCCGTTCTTGCGGCTCTTTCGGCGTCGTCGCCTGGCCGAGGCATCCTCCGCCTGAAGCAGCGCGCTACCGGCGGTCAGGACCGCTGCCCCCGCGACCAGCCCCCGCAGCGCCTCGCGCCGGGTCATGCCGCTACCGAAAAGCCGAGTTACTGAATCAAACTTCGTCGTGTCCATGTCTGTTGTCTCCTTTCGCCAATCCTGGCGGTTATCTCCATCGCCCCGATCACTTCGGGGCGTACACCATGTCATCACGTGTCCGGCTGCTCGAGATGGGTTCGTGCCGTATCCTGCTCCTCCTTTCGTCTCGTTCCGGCCGGCGAACGTCCCTCGTTCGCTCCTACCGTTGTGACGACACTCTAGAGAGGCAGCATTACCCGGCCATTACCGCTTCTCTGTTCGACGCGGCAATGACCGGAGGCAGCGCCACAAGAGGGCACCCGGCAGAGGCGGCTTGGAGAACAGCCGGCTCGGGAGTTGACTGGCACGCGATGGAGAGATAAAGGCGCTGGGAGAGACGCGAGCGCGCTTCACGACAGGCAGGGCGCGGGCGTTGCTGACAGAAGCTCCACGGTGGGGACTTGTGGTACATGGGAATTTAGCTAAAACTCGCCAATTTCCGGGTGCCTGAAACTCGTCTCACAAACGAACCAGCCCGTTGAAAAAGGGAGGGGCCGATGAGAGGATCCTGCTCCTTCGGCTGACCCGTGGTGTCCCAGGAGCAAAGCGTCATGATGGGGATGAAAGCCCGCCTCTTTGCCCCACTCCCGCCGGTCTCATTGGAGGAACTCGTTCCCCCGCACCACTTTTACCGCCATCTGGAGGACGCGTTTGATCTGGGCTTCGTGCGCGATCTCGTTCGTGATGCCTACGCGCCCATCGGGCGGCCCTCCATCGACCCGGTTGTGTTTTTCAAGTTGCAGCTGATCTTGTTCTTCGAGGGGCTCCGTTCCGAACGCCAGCTCCTGCAGGTCGTCGCCGATCGGCTGAGCCTGCGCTGGTACCTCGGCTATGACCTGACCGAGCCACTCCCCGACCATTCCAGCCTCACCCGCATCCGGGAGCGCTACGGGCTTGCGGTCTTCCGGCGGTTCTTCGAGGCGGTCGTCGAGCAGTGCGTCGGGGCGGACCTGGTCTGGGGTCGAGAGCTCTCCATCGATGCCACCAAGGTCGCGGCCAACGCCGACGTCGACTCGCTCCAACCCCGCTTCGCCGTCGAAGCCCACCTTGCGCATCTGTTCGCGACTGGCGGGGCCAAGGCCGACGCGGGGGGGGTCGCCCGGGACGGGGACGACGAGGGCCAGGGAGGTGGGGTGGCCGCTCCCGCCCGCCTGCCGCTCGCGTTGTCGCGGGAGACGCCGGCCGACCTCGCCGAAGCAGCCGCCGTGCGCCACGACTGCATCGGTGAGGCCGGACGGCCCGACCGAGGCGCGACGAGCGGTACCTACCGGAGGACGGCCGATTACTGCATGAGCACCACCGATCCCGACGCCACGTCGATGCCGCCCGGGGACGGGCGCCGCCGCTTGGGCTACCAGGACCACGACGTGGTCGATGGGGGACGAGCCCGCATCATCCTGGCCGCGCTGGTGGCACCGGCCGAAGTGCAGGAAAACCAGCCGGCGCTCGACCTCCTCTGGCGGGCGCGGTTCCGTTGGAAGCTGCAGCCGCGGCAGGTGACGGGAGATACCAAGTACGGCACGGTCGAGAACGTCGCCGCCATCGAGCGGGAGCGCATCTGCGCCTACGTCCCGCTGTCGGAGATCGGTCGCCGCCCGGGTCTGTTCCGGGACACGGATTTCGTCTACGACCCGGCGGCCGACGCCTACCGCTGCCCGGACAGCGAGACCTTGCACTTCGTCTCGCAGTGCGATCGGAC
>JAHWJF010000328.1:0-2853 GCA_019348515.1 Chloroflexota bacterium
CCGGACGCGACAATTCGCTCCATCTCGGAAACAACCCTCTCGAACTCGGCCAGACCCGCCTCGATCGGATGTGGCGAGGTCAGATCGACCCCTGCTCGCGCCAGGAGCTCGAGCGGGTAGTCGCTGCCTCCGGAGGCGAGGAGTTGGCGGTAGCGCTCACGGGCCGGCTCGCCTTCGTCGCGAATGGCGCGCGCAATGGCGATTGCCGCCGAAAGCCCGGTCGCGTACTGATAGACATAAAAAGCACGATAGAAGTGTGGGATTCGAGCCCAGTTCACCCGCACGCCCGCGTCGACGACGACACCCGGGAGGTACGTCTCGTACAGCTCGCCGTAGATGTCGTTCAGAACGTCGAGGGTGAGCGGTTGGCCGGACTCCGCGAGGGCATGAACCCGCTGCTCGTACTCCGCGAACATGGTCTGACGGACCACCGTGCCGAAATAGGTTTCGGCGAAGCGATCCAGAATCGCGAACCGTCCCAGGGCGTCGTCTTCGGGAGTTTGCTCGAGCAGGCTCCAGGTCAGCAGCACCTCGTTGACGGTCGAGGCGATCTCGGCCAGGAAGATCGGGTACCCCGCCTCATGGAAGGGGAGGTTGGCGTCGGCGTAGAAGCTGTGCATAGCATGGCCGGCCTCGTGCGCAAGCGTGAACACGTCGTTCATCGTGCCGTTCCAGTTCATCAGAATGACGGGGGGGGCGGCATACGCGCCTGAGGAATATGCGCCGGAGCGTTTGCCCTTCGTTTCGTGGACATCCACCCAGCGGTTGGCGAATCCGGCGCGCAGATCGCTGACATACTCGTCTCCAAGGAGATTGAGTCCGCCAAGGACCAATTCGACGCCGTCCCGATAGTCGTGACGTTGCTCCTGTTGGGGTGACAACGGCACGAGGAGGTCATACGCCGCCAGTTGATCCACGTCCAGGATCTTGCTTCGTAGCTCCAGATACCGAGCCAGAACCGGCTGCGCCGCGCGAACCGAGGCAACGAGGGTGTCGTAGACGGCCGTGGGCACGTTGTCCCCAAACAACGCGGCTTCCCGTGCCGAGGGGTGCTGGCGCACACGCGCCTGAAACACGTCGCCGCGCACTGAGGCGCCGTGTAATGCTGCCAGCGTGTGCTGATGGGCCAGGTACGCTTGAGAAAACGTCTCAGAGGCGCGGCGTCGCGTTTCGCGGTCTTTCGACCGCAGAAGCAACGCGTGCCGCGCCTTCGTGAGCTCGATTTCGTTTCCTGAATCATCGAGCACACGCCCAAACGTCAGGTCCGCGTTATCAAGCGCCGTGAAGGCGTCGGAGGGCGCTCGGGCGACATCCGCGCCCTGGGCAAGGATCTGTTCGATTTCCGCGGAGCGCACATGTGGTCGGCGGCGGGCCAGATCGTCCAGCATGTGGTTGTACGGCTCGAGAATTGAATCCGCGCGAAGTTCGTCCAATCGCTCAGGCGACAGGCTGAGAAGCTCAGGCTCGATGAACGCGAGGGCCTCGCCGGCGGCTATGGCGAGAGCCACCGACCGCTCGTAGCGCGCCAGGGACTGGCTGTCGGCGACGTTCTCGTCTCGCCGCAGGTGGGCGTACACCCGGATTCGCTCCAGGGTCTGGCGGAGAGTCATGAGGTCGTCGAGTGCCTGGCGCAGACGTGACGCCGACTCCCCAAGCGCGCCACGGTGGTTCGTGACCTGGGCGATCAAATCGGGCATCCGTTCCGCATCGGACTCCCAGGCACGCTCGTCGGCATAGATTCCACTCAGATCCCAGGTGTCTTCGAGGGCGATCTGGTCCCGGGTCGGGACTTCACCGGTCTTGAGCGGAGAAGTGCTCGGGGTGCTCATCTTCTGTCCTTTTCTCTGTTCACTAAATCCCGCTTCTGGTCCTCGTGAACGTCAGACCTATCGAGGCGCCAAAATCACATCTGGGAATGATGCCGCACGACTGGCGGCGATGCTCACGGTTAGACTGTCTCGAGAGCGTTTTGCAGTTGGCCAAGGTGAGGGTGCGGGTTTGGCGACAGCCCCTTTGTGGAACGTAGATAATGACCGATTCGCAAAGATCGGAGCCGTTGATGACGACGGATTACTCATAGACTCACGGGTACTTTGCCGACGTCTAGAAGACGGGAGCCGAGTGTGCAACCGGAGTTGATTGATATCCGCACTGGGCAGACCCGGCCGGTCTGCGTCGACTGCGGCGAACCGTTCGACCGCACGCCGCAGGAGGTCGCCGCCCGTCGCGGTACGGGGCTGCCGCCATCTCCCCGGTGCCCGGCATGTCGAATCGCGCGGCGCGAAGAGCGGAACGCGCGAATCCTGGAGACGCTTCGGACCGGAGAATTACGAGGTACGCGGCCGCCTGCCGTGGGTCCGCCGGATGCGGCCGATCGCCTGTACCCGGCAGACTGCTCCGGGTGCCGGCGGCCAATACGCTTGCCATTCAAACCGAGTCTCGACCGGCCGATCTTCTGCCGATTCTGCCTCGATGCGCGAAACGGCCGCTGACTATCGCCGCGTCCTGATTTCGCGAGCGAAGGATCTCGCTCCAAACCTGTCGTGCCGGCGACCTGGCCGAATCGGTGGACGCAGGATTAGCGTATCGATCAGCCGGTGATCTCCGAGGCGAACTCCCGCTCGGCGACAGTCAGGCTCTCGTCCGCGATCCCCACCATGCGGTCGATCTCTTCCTCGGTTATCACCAGAGGCGGTGCAAAGTGCATGACGTCCCAGACTCGGGTCACGAGCCCATTCTGCAGGGCCAGCTGACCGAGGCGAGCCGTAAATCCGGAGGTCTTGCCCCAGCCCTCGCGTGTCTCCTTGTTCTTGACGAGATCGATGCCGCACATGAGCCCGAGACCACGCACGT
>JAHWJF010000328.1:2953-4993 GCA_019348515.1 Chloroflexota bacterium
GTCTCCTTGTTCTTGACGAGATCGATGCCGCACATGAGCCCGAGACCACGCACGTCTCCAACAGTGGGATGGGCGCGGAGCTCCTCCAGCCGGGACTTGAGGTACGTGCCCTTCTCGGCGCTCTGCGCGACGAGGTTCTCCTCGTCGAAGATCTCCAGGTTTTTCAGCGCCGCGGCACAGGCGGCGGGGTGGCCCCCGAACGTGAGCAGGTGACCCATGACAGCTTCCTTGTTCTCTTTGAACACGTCATAGATCGACTCGCGGACGATAGCGGCGGCGATCGGCGCGTAGCCCGAAGAGAGTCCCTTCGCCGTCGTCATGATGTCGGGCACGAACCCGAACTGCTCGGTCGCGAACATGGTGCCGGTGCGGCCGAAGCCGTTGATAACCTCGTCAGCAATCAGCAACACACCGTGGCGATCGCAGATCTCACGCAAGAGTTGCCAGTATTTGGGCGAAGGCACATGCACGCCGGCCGCGGTTGAAATCGGCTCGCCGATCACCGCGGCGACGCTCTCCGGACCCTGGCTGATGATCTCCTGCTCGACGTAGCGGGCGGCCATCAGGTCCGCCTCTTCGCCCTCCAGGCCGAAGTCAGACCGGTAGCGGTCCGGGTGCGGCACGTGGTAGACGCCGTACATGAACGGGCCAAACCAGGTCTCATTGCGCGTCGCGGTCAGGCTCATCGCCCCGTACGTCATACCGTGGTAAGAGCGGCGGCGGGCGATGATCTTGTACCGCTTCGGGAAACCGCGCATGGCCTGGACTTGCTTGGCGATCTTGATCGCGGTTTCGACCGCCTCGGATCCACCGGAGACGAAGAAGAGACGGCTGAGGTCGCCCGGCGCAAGTTCCGCAAGTTTTTCGGCCAGCTTGACTGCCGGCGTGGTCGTATAGGTCATGGCCGAGGCGTACGCCAGACGAGCCGCCTGCTCGGCGTACGCCTCGGCGATCTCCCGGCGTCCATGCCCCGCGTTGACGACCCAGAGACCGGCAATGCCATCGAGATACTCGCGACCGTGGACGTCATAGAGACGAGCGCCTTCACCGCGGTCGAAGATACGCAGGTTGTCACTCTCGAACTCTGCCCACGGCAGTTGATGAATCCAGACATGGTCCCGCGCCGATTGCTCCATCTCCGCAACGGCGCCCGGCTGTCCATTCAACTCCGCTGGCGAGAGTGCCCCTTGCTCCCGCGTTTCGACCTGTACGGCTGCCTTCGCGCTCACCATGAACCTCTGCCTCCCGGATTAGATCGTCTCGGTCAACGCGCAATGACAAGCAACAGGCCGGACCACGCCGTTTTCGGACGGCGGCGGGCACGGCATTGGCGTACTCCACGTGACCGGCGCGAACTATAGCAAAGGCCGCCGGGTGGACCGCACGTCGGAGAGCATTGACGGCAGATTGGCGGCGGCTGATTATCGTGCTGGACGGGCGGAGCGTACCGCGATGGAAAACGTCAGGAGATGATGTTGGGTGGGGCCGGGAGAGGGCAGGATTTCGGGGCGAAACGTATCGATGCTCATCCGATCCTGGGCGATTTGCCAGCGTCACCGCATGTCACATTCTCCTTTGACGGTTCGCCAATCCAGGGTTGCGAGGGCGAGCCGATCGCGGCCTCCCTGCTTGCCGCGGGAATTCGCATCTTACGAACGATGCCCAGATTCGGCGGTGCACGGGGTGGCTTCTGCATGATCGGTCGCTGCACCGACTGCATGGTCGTCGTCGACGGTGTTCCAAACGTCCGCGCCTGCGTGACGCCTGTCGCCGCGGATATCTCAGTTCGATCTCAACGCGGTCTCGGCGATGAGGATGAACGCCAGCTAGGGGAGCGGCGCGCATGACATCGCGTATTGTCGTCGTGGGCGCGGGACCGGCGGGTCTTGCCGCCGCGACCGAAGCCGCGGCCGCTGGTGGGTCCGTGCTCTTGCTCGAGGAGCGATCGGAACCCGGGGGACGACTCCGCCATCGGGTGCAGCCGGTTGTTGCTGCGCTCGGGGCTAACGCCGAGCGTCCCGACCAGCTCGCCGAGCGATT
>JAHWJF010000022.1:0-13700 GCA_019348515.1 Chloroflexota bacterium
TCCAGTTCCGCCCTGCCGCGACGACGATGCTCTCGGACCACGACGGTTCCGGCATTCCGAACTACTGCTACGGCTACGCGGCTCAGGCAGTGGAGGTCGAGGTCAGCACGCTGACCGGCCAGGTGCGAGTAACCCGCGTCGTTAGCGTTCACGATGTGGGGCGGGCCATCAATATGCAGCAGGTCGAGGGCCAGATCGAAGGCTGCCTGGCCCAGGCCGTCGGCTACGCGCTGCTCGAAGATCTGAAGACCCGCGACGGGATTATCCTGACCCCGCACCTCAGCACCTATCTCCTTCCCACGGCGCTCGACATGCCGGAAGAGATTGTGCCGGTCGTCCTGGAGCTCGCGGACCCACACGGGCCGTTCGGGGCGCGCGGCGTCGCCGAGATGCCGCTCGTCCCGTTCGTGCCGGCCGTCGCCGCAGCGATTCACGACGCCATAGGCGTTTGGCTCACGGAGCAGCCATTCACGCCCGAACGCGTGTTAGCCGCACTTTCTGAGCAGGTTACGACCGAGCGACAGTTCGCGCCGGTTGGGTAAACGGGGCGTCGTCCGGCGTCTCGTTACGCGTCAGGCTCGATGACCAATTCCTTCACTGTCAAACGCCCGACGTTCAGCGCACCGACATCGAGCTGCTCGTACTCCCCGCTCTTCACGGCCATCCGGCCAATACGGAGCCGGCCGATCGCCAGGAAACCAATCGCCAGCGCTCCGATCGCGGCGGCGGCGACCGCCATTGCGCCCAGCGCTACCGCTTTCCAGGCCGTGGGTGGCGATGTCTGCCCTCCCTCTGCTGGTTTCATCTCCGACTGTCTCTCCTTCTACACTCTCGTTGAGCACGTGCCGTGTATGACCGAGAAGGGATCGTCCGCGTGAGCCAATTGCTAAGTATCACCGCCGGCCCGTACACATTCCGGGCTCGCACGGAGGAGGAAGCCGCGCCGAAAACCTGCGCCGCGTTTCTCCAGCGTTTGCCGTTCCAGGACAAGATTATCCACGTTCGTTGGAGCGGTGAATCGGCATGGATTCCGCTCGGTAACTTCGACTTCGGCATCGGCTTCGAGAACGCCACCAGCTATCCCGCCCCCGGTCAGGTGCTGCTCTATCCCGGCGGCTTCAGCGAAACAGAAATCCTGTTCCCCTATGGCTCCTGTTGCTTCGCCTCGAAGATGGGCCAACTCGCCGGAAATCATTTCCTGACCATTGTCGATGGTACTGAGCAGCTGGCGGCCATCGGTAAGATGTGTCTGTGGGAGGGCGCCCAGGATATCGTCTTTGAACACGCCTAGCGGGGAGAAGATGCAATAATGAACGCGATTCCCATTGCCGCAACGTCGCGGTCTGAAACTCATCAGTCACGAAGGAGAAGCCGTATGCTCCGGCGAAATCTTGGCGTTGTGCTTTCTGTGCTGTTTCTCATTGGCGGGTTGGCAACCTCGTTCACCAGCGTCACCGCGCAGGAGGCTACGCCGGCTGGAGAGCCATTCAAGGTCGGTTTTGTCTATGTGAGCTCCGTTGGCGACCTCGGCTGGACATATGCCCACGACCAGGGCCGCATCGCGCTCGAAGAAGCCTTCCCGAACATTGAAACCGGATATCAGGAGAACGTCCCCGAGAATCCCGCCGATGCCGAACGGGTGATCCGGCAGTTCGCCCAGGATGGGTATGACCTCATCTTCACCACGTCGTTCGGGTATATGGACCCGACGATCAACGTCGCGGCCGACTTCCCCGACACCACGTTCATCCATATTTCGGGCTTCAAGACGGCTGAAAACGTCGGTACCGGCTTCGGCAAGATTGAAGAGCCGCGCTTCGTCTCCGGCCAGCTCGCCGGGGCCATGACGGAGACGAACCAGATCGGCTACGTCGCGGCTTTCCCAATTCCGGAAGTCATCCGAGGCATCAATGCCTTTACCCTCGGCGTGCGCGAGGTTAACCCGGAGGCCACCGTCCGCGTGGTCTGGACCAATACCTGGTTCAACCCCCAGCAAGAGCGGGCCGCGGCCGAGGCGCTGCTTGACAGTGGCGCGGACGTTATCGCTCAGCACCAAGACACGCCGGGCCCACAGCAGGCCGCTGAGGACCGTGGTGTCTACGGCATCGGGTACAACGCCGACATGTCGCCGCTGGCGCCCAACGCCGTACTCACCTCGGCGATCTGGAATTGGGGGCCGTACTACATCGACATCGCCGAACGCGTCATGAACGGAACCTGGGAGTCTGAACAGTACTGGGGCGGCTGGCAGGATGGCGTGGTCGACATGGCTCCGGTCGCCGACTTCGTTCCCGAAGAGATCCGCACGGCAATCGAAGAAGAGGTCGCTCGCTTCAAGAGCGGCGAGGAGAACATCTACACCATCTTCACCGGCCCGATTGCGGACCAGACCGGTACAGTGCGCGTTCCCGAAGGCCAGGCTATGACCGACGAGGAGCTGCTGAGCATGGACTGGTTCGTCGAGGGGGTGGAGGGCGAGATCCCCAGCTAACGGGGGTGTTAGGGTGATGGGTGATAGGGATTTAGGAATCGGATGGAGCATATCCGCGCTCCCAACTCCCTGGAACTTGGACCTGGGATGAAGGACCGCCATCCCATCACCCATCACCCATCACCCATCACTCCGCCATCCCATCACCCTGTGACCCCATCACCCGCTGTGGCGATGCGCGGCATCAGCAAGCGCTTTGGATCGGTCGTCGCCAACGATCGCGTCGATTTCGAGGCGTCCTGGGGAGAGGTCCACGCGCTGGTCGGGGAGAACGGCGCCGGCAAATCAACGTTGATGAGCATCCTGGCTGGACTCTACCGGCCGGATAGTGGTGAAGTCGAGATCGACGGCGCGCCGGCCCGCTTGCGGTCGCCACGCGACGCGATCGCGCGCGGCATTGGCATGGTCTACCAGCACTTCATGCTCGTCGAGCCATTCACGGTAACGGAAAATGTCGTGCTCGGCGAGCAGAGGTCGGGCGTCGATCTGGAACTCGGGCGCGTTGAACGCGAGCTAGCCGGGCTGAGCGAGAAATACGGCCTCGGCATCGATCCTCGCGCCCGGATCTGGCAGCTCTCCGTTGGAGAGCAGCAGCGAGTGGAGATTCTGCGCCTGCTGTACCTCGGCGCACGCATTCTCGTGTTTGACGAGCCGACCGCCGTGCTCACGCCACAAGAAGCGAGAAGCCTGCTCCAGACGCTGCGCGGGATGGCCGCGCAGGGCTTCAGCGTCGTGTTCATCTCGCATAAGCTTGACGAGGTGCTGGAGGTCGCGGATCGCATCAGCGTCCTACGCAGAGGTGAGATCGTCGCCACGACCAGGCCCGCGGAGACCGACCGTCGCACGCTGGCCCGGCTCATGGTTGGGCGCGAGCTGGCCGAGGTGGTCGAACAACCTGCTTCCGAGCCGCACGAACCGGTCGCCCAGGGCGACGCGGTTCTGGAGGTGCGCGGCCTCTACGCGCTCGGCGAGAAAGGATTGCCGGCATTGCGCGGGATCGACCTCGACGTCCGTACGGGCGAGACGCTCGGTATCGCGGGCGTCGCGGGCAATGGACAGCGCGAACTTGCCGAAACCGTTACCGGGCTGCGATCCGTGACCGACGGGTCGCTCCGCATCGACGGCAAGGAGTTGACCAACCGGCCAGCGGCGGAGATCGCCCGCGCAGGAGTTGCGCACATTCCCGAGGATCGGCTGGCGACCGGGCTGATCGGCGGCATGGATCTCTCCGAAAATGCCATCTTGCGTGGTTACGCGCGGCCGCCGCTTTGCAGCGGTCCGTTCCTGGCGAGCAAGGCGGTGGCCTCGTTTACCGATCGTCTCATCGCCGACCACGATGTCAAGACACCCGGGCGCTGGGCGAAGCTACGCACCCTCTCCGGTGGAAACCAGCAGAAGCTGCTGCTCGGCCGTGAGCTCGCTGGTGAGCCCCGCTTGATCGTGGCAGTCCATCCCACACGTGGCGTCGACGTCGGGGCGACGGAGGCAATTCATCAGGCATTGCGCGACCAGCGGGCACGCGGCGCGGCCATCCTCCTCATATCCGAAGACCTCGACGAGCTCCTCGCGCTTTCAGACCGCATCGTTGTCCTGTTCGACGGGCGGGTAATGGGCGCCATGCCCGCGAGTGGCGCTGATCCAGAGGAGATCGGCCTGCTGATGGCCGGCATTGGAAATCGGGAGTCGGAAGTCGGAACCCGTGTCTAGCCGTTCCGCCATCTCCCCGTCTCGCCGTCTCCGAATCGAGCGCGTCCCCTCTCCGTCGCGTTCAGCCACCGCGGTTGTCTCTGCACTGTCGTTCGTCCTCGCCCTCCTCTGCGGCGGCATCATCCTCTTCCTGGCTGGGGAGAACCCGATTCAGATCTATGGGTCAATGTTTTCGGGCGCCCTCGGTGACTGGAACGGGGTCGCGGAAACCCTGGTCAAGACCACCCCCCTCCTGCTGGCCGGGCTGGGTGTGGCCGTCGCGTTTCGCATGCAACTCTGGAACATCGGCGCCGAGGGGCAGTTGTACTTGGGCGCCATCTTCGCCACCGGCGTCGCCCTTTTCCTGATCCCCGGCGCGCCCGGCTGGGTCATGGTGCCAATTATTGTCGTCGCCAGCTTGCTCGGCGGCGGGCTGTGGGGGTTGATCCCCGGTGCGCTCCGTGCCTGGTTCGGCGCCAGCGAGATCATCACATCACTGATGCTCAACTATGTCGCCATCCTCTTCAGCGAATATTTGGTCCACGGTCCATGGCGGGATCCTCAGGCGTTTGGCTTCCCCGGCACTCCATCCTTGCCCGCCTCGGCCTGGCTGCCAAATTGGGGCGCCACCCGCGTCCATCTTGGTCTCTTCTTCGGACTTATCGCCGCCCTCGTCCTCTGGGTCATGCTGCGGCGCACCCGCTGGGGCTACGAGATCGGGGTGATGGGCGAGAATCCGCGTGCCGCGCTCTATGCCGGTATGCCGACGAAGCGCACCATTGTGCTGGTCATGGCTCTCTCCGGCGCCCTGGCGGGTTTGGCCGGGATGAGCGAAGTTGCCGGCATCGGGCATCAACTGCAGCGCAATCTCTCACCAGGCTACGGCTACGCCGCGATCATCGTCGCCTGGCTAGCGCGCCTGCATCCCTTGGGAGCCGTCCTGGTCGCCTTCCTGTTGGCGGCGCTCACCGTTGGTGGCGATCAGATCCAGATGTCTCTTGGGTTGCCGGCGGCCATTGCCCCCATGCTCCAGGGCACAATCCTCTTCTTCCTCCTCGGTGGAGACGTGCTCACCCGTTATCGGATAACGAGGGTGCCGGGGACCTAGGATGATGGGGTGTTGTGCATCGCGGGTCTCAAGAATTGGAGTGGCGCGTCGGCAAATCGGGCGACAGAGGCTTCGCCACTACGATCCGACAAGCAGGCTTCCCGGTCCGCTCACGACTCTCGACTCACGACTCACGACTCTCCTTGCCGTCTTTCCGTCTTGCCGTCTCGCCGTCTCGACATGACCGACATCCTCACCCCGGCGTTCCTTATCTCCGTTCTCGCCGCCGCGGTCGCGGCGGGCACCGCCATCCTTTTCGCCTGTCTCGGCGAACTGATCACCGAGCGCGCCGGAGTGCTCAATCTCGGTATCGAGGGGATCATGCTCGTGGGAGCACTCTCTGGCGCCGGAGCTTGCATCTGGTCTGGCAGCGCCTGGGTTGGCGCGGTCGTCGCGCTGGCGGCAGGTGCGTCGATGGCAGCTGTCCATGCGCTCCTCTGCGTTGGTCTCCGCGCCAACCAGGTCGTCTCGGGTCTGGCCCTCACGATCTTCGGGGCGGGGCTCTCGGCGTTCCTCGGGCGCGACATCGTCGGTGTGCCACCGCCCAGCGCATTTCGCCGCATCGACATACCCGTTCTGGCCGAGATTCCTGTGCTCGGCCGCATCCTTTTTCAGCAGTCCGCGCTGGTCTACATCTCGATCGCGCTCGTGGTCTTTTTGTGGTGGTACATCTACCGCACCCGCGCCGGACTGCGCCTGCGAGCGATCGGAGAGCGACCTGAAGCCGCCGACGCCATGGGCATCGACGTTGCGCGGCTGCGCGCGCTGTATGTCATTGCTGGAGGGGCACTGGCCGGGCTTGGTGGGGCAGCCATCTCGCTCGGCACGAACCCCGGCTGGACGGAGGGGATGACCGCGGGCCGGGGTTGGATCGCCGTGGCCCTCGTCATTTTCGCGGCCTGGAATCCAGCCCGGGCCGCGGTTGGGGCCTACCTCTTCGGCGGCGTAGAAGCTGGGCAGTTTCGCTTGCAAACGGCGGGCGTCGATATTTCTCCCTTTTTCCTGAACATGCTGCCGTACCTGTTCACCATCCTGGTGTTGGTGCTCTCGACACGGGAGGCAACTCGCCGCCTGCTCGGCGCGCCGGCGGCGCTCGGCAGGGCCTATGTACGAGAGGATCGCGGGTGATGAGTCCGTAATGCCGATTTTGCGGTTGGTCGCCTGCGAGCTATCCTCCCCACTCGCGATCTGGTCGTTGTGATTGATCCAGCGTTCGCGGCCTCGTCTATCATGCATGCGTCGCCCCTCGGCGGGGCCTTGCGCGCCGAATGGGAGCCGCCGGTTCCGGGAAGGACATCGGTTCTTGACGAGTAGGCCGCATTCCGGCTCAAGCTGGACTCTACCAAGGTATACCCGGCCGCGCGAGGAACCCGCCGCGGCTTCACCAGAATCCGTCATCCCGTTCGCGCGAAGTGACGCCGCTATCGACGACTCGCCACTCAGTCCTGGCTCCCGCGCCTTGCTTCGCGGTCTGCTGCGTGTCGGAACAGCCCGGGAATTTCCGGGGGGCGGGGCTGGCATCGAGTACGGCGGTCTGCTCAAGACAGCCGCTCGCCCGGACTACATCGCCGCCCACGTCAGAGAGGCGGCAACCCATCTGCACGAGCACCAGGTCGATCTGCTCCTCGTTCCCGGCATGTCGGGCTACCCGGTGGGCGCTATGTACGCACTGGCCGCGCAGACGCCTGCGCTGCTACTCAAGAAATCGCGCCTCGACGGCGCCAACCCCAACGCCTACCCAACGGGCGCTTTCGTCATTCCCTCCTACACCGGAGAGGGTGACGTGGTCATGCACGCCGATCCCGCCGCGGTCGAAGATATCGTCGCAAGCATCGTGGAGCGCAAGCTCACGGAACAGACGGACAGGCCAGTCGTCGACCTCGAGCTTCGCGTCGCCGGCGCCGACGACATCATCGATAAAGCCACGATGAGTCAGGCCGTCAGCGAGAGCGCGGTTGCCATTGGCGAGGCGGCACTGACCCGCTGCGTGGACCGCCACCGGATGCAGAGCGGCGACCAACGCCCGGCAAATATCCGCGTATCCGTTGTCGCCTGGGTCACGCCGCTGATCAAGAGCTACAACCGCCCGCGAGAGCATCTCTGGCAGACATTCAGGCTGCAACCGTTCGCCGGGCTCGATTTCTATGCCGTCTACCTCGATCCGCCGGCAATCGGCGTCACCGGAGTCGGCACGATCAGTTTCGCGAATGATCCTGGTGGAGAATCCTAGAAACCCTGCTCCCGGGTGGGGGAGATGGCGCCCGCGTTTGCAACAGTCCATGCCCCGCCGGAGCCAGCCGCGGGTAGGGTTCTGCTGGCGTTGGGTCTCGTGGGCCACCTGATCGGACCCTCGGCGCTCGACCGTTTGCTCGAGACGTTCCCGGGGCTGGAGCTGTCTCAGACGTCATGAACCGGGCATTAGTACCGGTCCGCCCCCCGGCTTTCTGGTACCTTGATCGCATCTGCCGGGTGTGCCGGTCCACCTACGGGGCGGTCTGCGAATCGCTTGAAATGAGGAGGTTAGTCCGCGATGCCGTTCGAACTCCCCCCGCTGCCATACGCCTATGATGCCCTGACCCCATACATCGATGAAGAGACGATGCACCTGCATCACGACAAGCATCATGCGGCGTACGTGAACAACCTCAACACCGCCACCGAGGGCACTCCTTTCGCCAACATGAGCATCGATGAGCTAGTGCGAAACCTCAACATGGTGCCCGACGACAAACGTACCGCGGTCCGCAACAACGGCGGCGGCCACTACAACCACTCCATGTTCTGGGAGATCATGCGGCCGGGTGGCGGTGGCGAGCCGCAAGGCCAGATTGCCCAGGCAATCAACGACTCCTTTGGCGGCTTCGACGCGCTCAAGACCGAGTTCAACAAGGCGGGTGTTGGCCGGTTCGGCTCGGGCTGGGCCTGGGTCATCATCGGCTCGGACGGCAGGCTCGCCGTTGTCTCAACACCGAATCAGGACAACCCCTTGATGTCCGGGATCGCCGAGTCAACGGGTTACCCGGTATTTGGCAACGACGTCTGGGAGCACGCCTACTACCTGAAGTATCAGAACCGCCGCCCCGAATACCTAGAGGCCTGGTGGAACACCGTCAACTGGGACGCGATCAACGAGCGCTACAACACCGGCCGCACGAGTATGGGTGGCTAGGGCTCTAGTCCTCGGTCAAGAAGAACGTGGCGACAGATTTGAGGGCGGCCGCCTGGCCGCCCTCAAGCGTTTGCAGCGGGGTAAGCAGATCATGGCGGCAGAAACATTTGACCTCGTTATCAGTGGTGGAACCGTGGTCACCGCCGAGCAGGAGGTCGATGCCGACATTGGCATCACCGACGGTCGGATCGCGGCGGTTGCTCCCGGCTTACGGGGCCAGGACGAGATCGATGCCACCGGGTTGCTTGTTCTCCCCGGCGGCGTCGATCCCCACGTCCATTTTTCAACGATCGACCCACCTGGCACGCCGGGTTGGGTGGACGATTTCTGGAGCGGCACCCGCGCCGCGGCTGCTGGCGGCATCACCACCGTCGGCAACATGATCTATCCCTGGCCCGGGCAAACGCTGCTCCAGGCACTTGAACGGGATCGTGCCGCGGCAGAGCGGGATGCGGTCATCGACGTGGCGTTTCATCCCGTACTGACTGATCCAGCCACCCAGCCACTCTCCGAGATTCCGACATTCGCCGAACTCGGGCACACCAGCCTCAAGTTTTTCATGTCGTTCGGTGGGTTCGCCTCCACTCCGGAGCCGTATCTTCAGGCGATGCGCGCGGCAAAGGATGCCGGGATGCTGACCCTGATCCATTGCGAAGATGCGGCCCTCCTTGCAGACGCGATGTTCGTTCTGGTCGCCAGCGGCAGGACCGCGCCCCAGTTCTACCCAGAATCGCGGCCCGTCACCGTGGAAGTTGCGGCCACAGCCCGCGCCGCGGCGTTTGCCGAGCAGACGCAAGCGCCGACGTACGTCGTCCACCTCTCGAGTGCGGGCGCGCTCGAGGAGGTGAGACGGGGCCGGGCGCGAGGGGCGCCGATGTGGATCGAGACGCGTCCCATGTACCTCTTCCTGACGGAAGAGCGCTTCGCTGAACCGGATGCAGGCAAGTACTTCGGCCAACCCCCACTGCGCGCGCCGAGCGACCGCGAAGCACTATGGCAGGCTCTTGCCAGGGGCGAGATCGACACGGTCGCCACCGACCACGCGCCTTGGCTCTATGCGGACAAGACCGCACCCGGGCTCGATATCACCACGATTCCCCCCGGCGTCGCGGATCTCGACGTCATGCTGCCCCTTCTCTGGTCGGAGGGAGTCATCAGCGGGCGCATCTCCCGCCAGCGGTTCGTCGCGGCGTCCTCGACAAACGCGGCCCGATTACTCGGACTCTATCCTCGCAAAGGGACGATAGCGCCCGGTTCGGACGCCGATCTCGTCCTCTGGGACCCGGCCGATTCACGTCCCGTGCGCGCGGCGACGTTCGCTTCAAATAGCGACTACTCGCCCTACGAGGGGTGGCCAGTGACGGGATGGCCCCGGATGACCATTAGCCGTGGGGAGATCATTGTTCGGAATGGCCAGGTTGACGCTCGTCGCGGTCGCGGTCAGGTTCCACGACGAGAACGGATCAAGTCCCTTTGAGGCATCGTGCCCCTTGTGTCTTTCTGAGCGCTAGCAAACTCGCAGAATCTCGTTGCTTACCCTGTCCCGGCAGCACGACGAGATCTCTCGTTCCTCGGGACGACACCGCTTTGCATAAAGGTTTCGCACCAGCTCGCTCAACGTTTCGCGCGTTGCCGCCAGCGGCCGCGTGGCTGCGGCATCTGGTCACGCGGCTCGCGGGGAATGGCCGCCTCCTCGACCATCGGCTGCAGTACGGCAATCTGGGCCGCAAGTCGGCGCGCCACCATCCCGGCGAAGCGACGGTCAAGTCGCGCAAGCCGTTCAGATTCGAAGAGGTGGCCCCAGGAAGCGGTCCATCGCTCCAGCTCGATCTGCGGTCCCAGGAGATGCTTGATCTCGACGATCCGGGCATCGAAATATGCTAGGGACGCGGCCGTGCTCGCCTGGCCGTCCTCGAAATGAAGACCGATCTCGACCCGCCCGCGCATGCCATCAACCCAGACCTCGTAGTGGATGCGGTCGTGTCCGTAATCGAGCTTGAGCAGCATGGAGTTGGCGCGGTGCTGAAACCCTGCAAACTCAGCGGGCAGATTCTCCCGCGCATCGGCCACGATCGCCACGAAGAAATCTCGCCGATTGAGGCCGGGGCCGCCGCGCAAATCCAACTTCCGTTGCCCGCTCACGTTCCAGAAACCCAGTCAACAGCTCGAAATAACGTGTTGGCACGCACGTTGCGAGATGCCAGATCGTGAGTGTAGCGGCACGTGGGGCCCCAGCCTAGAGGTGCTCTCACCGGCGCTGGAGCGTCGGGGTACAATGCAGGAAGTGCATACTCGGTCCGCGTCGTTCGCTAGGACGCGACGCGGCTTTTTCAGTCGCTTTGGAGCCAACGATGCCCTTGAATTCTCCGTCCAAATCCCTGGGCGACAAGCTGGCCGACCTCCTCGATCGTCTCGTCGGTGGTCTGGCTCAGCCTCTTCGTCCGGCCCCGGCGCCGGTCCCAGTCCCCGTGCGTCGCCCAGATGCCGCTCGCCGCTCGAGAGTCAACCGCTAACTGCCTCGCGGCATCGAGGCGCGGCCCACACGCGATCTCCCCTCTTTCCGTGTAAAATTCTCACTGCCACGTACGCCGTCAGCGCGTGCCGTGGCATTGTGTGTGTCCGATCGGATCCGACCGCGACCGCGATGACGACGACATTCAACACCCTCGGTTGTCGGAGTCGTCCAGTCAAAAACGCTCCGGACCGCGCCGGTGGTCCGGGTAACCGCAAGTGCGAGGTAGATGGGGATTATGGAAGGTCAGACCGCAAGCACGCTGACCGTCGGCGTGCCACGCGAGACCGCTCCCGGTGAGCGGCGCGTTGCAATGACTCCCGACACGGTCAAGCGGCTCACGGCCAGCGGTGTCGTGGTCAAGGTGGAGAGCGGCGCCGGCCTAGCCTCGGGTCATAGCGATGACGCGTACGTCGCCGCCGGCGCAACTGTCGTGCCCGACACCGATCAGGTGTACGATGCTCAGGTCGTCATCAAGGTCCAGAAGCCGAACCAGGACGAAGCTGCCCGTCTTCGTCGCGGCTCGACCCTGATCGCCCTCCTCCAACCGATGTCTAACATCGACCTGATGCGAGATCTTGCCGAGCGCGACATCACCACGTTCAGCATGGACGCCATCCCTCGCACGACCCGCGCCCAGTCGATGGATGTCCTTTCGTCGCAGGCCACCGTCGCCGGGTACAAGGCTGTCCTCATGGCCGCCGACACCCTACCGAGGTTCTTCCCGATGCTGACGACCGCGGCCGGTTCGATCGTCCCGGCCAAGGTGCTCGTCGTCGGCGCGGGCGTGGCGGGTCTCCAGGCCATCGCTACCGCGCGCCGCCTGGGCGCGGTCGTCGAGGCATACGACACGCGGCCGGTGGTCAAGGAGCAGGTCGAAAGCCTCGGCGCCAAATTCGTCGATATCCCAGTCGACACCAGTGATGCGCAGACGGCCGGTGGCTACGCCAAGGAAGTTTCGACGGAGACGCTGCGCAAGCAGCAGGAAGTTCTTGCCGACCGCGCCGCCAGGTCCGACGTCGTGATCACCACCGCTGCCGTTCCTGGTCGCCCGGCCCCGCGCCTCATTTCACGGGAAACCGTTGAGCGCATGCGGCCGGGATCGGTCATCGTCGATCTCGCGGCGGAGACCGGCGGCAACGTCGAACTGACCAGAGCAGGCGAAAACGTCGAGCACAACGGCGTCACGATCATGGGCCAGCTCAACCTCCCGAGCACCATGCCGGTCCATGCCAGCCAGATGTACGCGAAGAACATCCAGAATTTGCTTGACCTGCTGATCAAGGGCGGTGCATTTGCTCCCGACTACGAGGATGAGATTGTCAAGGGCACCGTGATCACCCGTAATGGCGAGATCGTCCACGAGATGACCAGACAGCGTTTGGCCGAGTCGAGCGCGCCGGCGGCGCCGAACACGGAGGGAGGTCAAAGCCCGATCTCGGCTCCGAATCGAGAGCCATCCGGGACGTCGACTCCGGTCCTGACCCAGGACGGCGCAACCCAATCGGCTGAGGCGGCGGGTATCCGAAATTCTCAATCGTAGACCGGTATAGTCAGTGATTCCTGAGAATCAGCTCCCAGTGGGGTGACGGATCCGTTCCGTCTGGGATGATAAAAGGGGAAGATATGGAAGCCCTGATGAGACCTGGGTTCCTGCTCTTGCAAGTGACGGGTGAGGCCGTCGAAACGACGCTCAGCGAAAACGCGGCGGTGCTCTTGCTCACGATTTACGTGCTGTTGCTGGCCATCTTCCTTGGCTTCGAGTTGATCGGCCGGGTTCCCGCAACACTGCACACGCCGCTGATGTCGGGGACGAACGCGATCCACGGCATCGTCGTCCTCGGCGCGATGATCATCCTCGGCAGCATCGAGGGCTCTTCCCTCTTAGACAATGTATTGAAGGTGCTCGCGTTCATCGCCGTCGTACTCGGGTCGGCGAACGTCTTTGGCGGGTTCGTGGTCACCGACCGCATGCTCGAGATGTTCAAGCGGAAACCCGCTGCCGGGAAGAGCGCCGGGGTCGGAGGCAAGTAATGGACTGGATTCTCGACAACCGCGTCGTCCTCATAAATGTTGCCTATTTGATCGCGGCAGTCTGTTTCATCGTCGGGCTCAAACTGCTCAGCTCGCCGGCGACCGCGCGCCGGGGGAACCAGATTGCCGCGCTTGGCATGGCGATCGCGGTCACCGCGACGCTCTTCATGCCGGGTCTGCGAAACATCTGGTTGATCCTGATCGGTCTCGCGATCGGCGCAGTGGTGGCGACCTTCCCCGCGCGCTCCGTCAAGATGACCGCGATGCCGCAGATGGTCGCCATCTTCAACGGCATGGGCGGCGCCACGGCCGCGCTCGTCTCCCTGGTCGAGTTCGAGCACAAAGCGGGTATTGGACGCGGCGAGATCCTCTCAATCGTGCTCGGCGTGATTATCGGTTCGATCTCGTTCTCCGGCAGTATGGTCGCCTTCAGTAAGCTGCAAGAGTTGATCTCCGGCCGCGCCATCTCATACCCGAATCAGCGCCTGGTCAACGCGATCGTCGGCGTCGGTGTGGTCGCGCTCGGGATCATCGTCGTCCTGCTCGGGCAAGCGAGTGCGAGCTACGCGCTCATCGTCGCCCTCTTCCTGGCCGCACTGTTGCTCGGCGTGATGATCGTGCTGCCAATCGGCGGCGCGGACATGCCGGTGGTTATTGCCGTCCTCAACTCCATGACCGGCGTCGCGGCGGCGCTGACCGG
>JAHWJF010000022.1:13800-14915 GCA_019348515.1 Chloroflexota bacterium
CACCCGGTTGCTGGCCGGATGCCCGGGCATATGAATGTCCTCTTGGCTGAGGCCAACGTCCCCTATGACGATCTGTATGAGATGGAGCAGATCAACGAGGAATTCGCCAATACCGACGTGGCGATAGTCGTCGGCGCCAATGATGTGACGAACCCGGCTGCCCGCGATGATCCGAGTAGCCCGATCTTTGGCATGCCGATCCTAAACGTCGACCAGGCGAGGAATGTCTACGTCCTGAAGCGGGGCCGGGGCGCGGGATTTGCCGGGATCGAGAATATGCTCTTCCACGATCCGAAGACCGCGATGCTCTTCGGCGATGCAAAGGATTCACTCAGCAAGCTGAACGCGGCGGTCCGCGAGACCTAGCCGAGAGACACAGCAGAGCAGGCCAAGACCAGGAGGCGGTCATGCCGCCTCCTGGTCTCCTTATCCGTGGCTTATCGAAGGCGGTTGGGAAAGGCCAACCCGACAAACGAGAGACCGCCAGAGCGAGGGTCTGATAGCCGCCGACGCTCGCCGACCTCTCAAGAGCGCAGAAGGATCGGCGTCCAGATGGCGTCAGCGATGGTTACGGTCAATGCTCGCGAATACCGGGTACCAACGCGGCCAACCATGGTCATCACCATAGACGGGTGCGATCCGAGATATCTGGACGACGCGCTGCAGCGCTGGCTCATGCCACGTCTGGCCGCTATGCTGAACGCGGGCGGCGCCTACGCGCTCGGTCGCTCCCAGATGCCCTCGTTTACCAATACGAACAATATCTCGATTGTTACCGGCGCCGCACCCGCCGTTCATGGAATACCCGGCAACCACTACCTCGATCCCTCAGGCGAGGAGGTGCAGCTCAGCGACCTGAGGTTTCTGCGCGCGCCCTCTCTCCACAAAGCACTCAAGGACCATGGCTCGCGCGTCCTCACCGTGACCGCCAAGGACAAGCTGCGACAGCTCCTGCGGCATGGCGGCGTACCGGCGACCTCGGTGGAGAAGGCTCACGAGTGCTCAATTCCCGCCTATGGGATAGGCGACGTGGTTTCACTGGTCGGCCGCCGCAATCCCGGGCCCTATGAGTGGGACATGAGCCATTACGCGCTGGAAATTGGACTCGCCGTCTC
>JAHWJF010000329.1 GCA_019348515.1 Chloroflexota bacterium
CGCTGGAGACGGTGCGCCGGCGCGAGCAGTTGCTCGTGCTCGACAATTTCGAGCACCTCCTCACCGCGGCGCCAATCGTGGTCGACCTGCTGGCAGCCGGACCGGGACTGCGCATCCTCGTCACGAGCCGCGAGGCGCTGCGGCTACGGGGCGAGCACGACCTGGTTGTGTCGCCGCTGGCGCTTCCAGAACAGACACGGCCGGTAGGGCATCGCTGGCTGGGCGTCCAGACCCTCGCCACGTCGCCAGCTGTCACACTCTTTCTGCAGCGCGCGCGAGCGGCTCGCTCCGAATTCATCCTGAGCGAAGCCAATGCCGCGGATGTCGCCGCAATCTGCGCCCGGCTCGACGGGCTGCCACACGCCATCGAGCTGGCCGCGGCACGGGTCGGCCATCTGTCTCCGGGTGCCATCCTGGAACGGATCGACCGCCAGCGGTCCGCCCGCTTCTCGCTGCTGACCGGCGGCCCGCGCGACGCGCCGGCCCGGCTGCGCACGATGCGGGAGGCGATCGCCTGGAGCCACGACCTCCTCGACGATGCCGAGTGTGACGTGTTTCGCCGGCTGGCCGTCTTTGTTGGCGGCTTCACGCTTGACGCGGCCGCCGCGGTCTGCGAGCTGGACGAGCTCACCATGCTGGACAAAATCGGCTCCCTGGTGAGCAAGAGCCTGGTGCGGTACGACGGTGATCTGGGTGAGCCACGGTATCGGATGCTGGAAACAATCCGCGAATTCGGCCAGGAGCGGCTCGCGGCGAGTGGACTGGAGGAGTCAGTCCGCGAGCGCCACGCGGAGTGGTGCCTGGCACTCGCTGAGCGTGTCGGACCGTTGGTCAAACACCCGGATGCCGCCGGCTTCCTGGAAGCGTTGGAGCGGGAGCACCCCAACCTACGGGCAGCCCTGACCTGGTTCAAGGATCAGAGCGATGGACCGCGGCTGACCCGTCTTACCGGGGCGCTCTGGTCGTTCTGGGAGGAGCACGCGCACTATGCCGAAGGCCGCCGCTGGCTAGAGGTGGCATTGGAGCTCGGGCACGACGCGCCAGCGCAAGACCGGTTCTGGCTGCTGACCGGCTCCGGTACGTTGGCACGGCACCAAACCGATTTCCGGCACGCAATCGTTTGCCACGGCCAAGCGCTGACCCTGGCGAGAGAGCTTGGCGACCGTGAAGCGGAAGCATTTGCCCTCAACAATCTCGGGGTGCAGGCAATGGAGTTGGGCGACTTCGACGAAGCCCGCACGCGATTCGAGGCCTGTATCGCGGTCGTGCGCGAAGCCAATGCGCCGCACCTGTTGACGCGGGCGCTTCACAACCTCGGACAAATTCAGCGCGTGCAACATGACAGCGCGGCAGCCGTGCAAAGCACGGAAGAGGTGCTGGCGCTCGCCCGCGAACACCATATCGGCTGGCTCTTGCCCATCATTCTGGTCGGTTTGGGGCTGACCACGACGGACCTTGGTGATTATGACCGGGCCATCGCGCTGTTCCACGAAAGCCTCTCTCTTGCTCAGGCCAGGGGGAACCTCAGCGACGTCATCGATGGCATCGAGGGTCTGGCAAGGGTGGCCGCCGCGACCGGCCAGGCCGAGCGCGCAACCCGGCTGTTCGGATCGACCGATGCGTTGCGCGAGGAACTTGCCACGCCGTTCGGGCCGACTGAGCTCGCCTACCTCGAGCCAGTCATGAACACGCTCCGTGACACGCTGGGTGCGAACGGCTTTTCCGCGGCGTGGGAGGAGGGGCGGTCACTGTCTCGGCAGGACGCAATCGAGGCGGCGCTAACCGTCCGCGTTGAGCCTGCCAAGAGCGAGACGCCCACCGCGGGTCGTCAACCCGCCCCGCATGGCCTGACCGGGCGCGAGCGGGAAGTGCTGCGGCTCCTGGTGGAGGGGCGTTCCGACAAGGAGATCGGCGCGGTGATGAGCATCAGCTCGCAGACGGCGACGAAGCACGTCGGCAACCTCCTGCGTAAGCTCGACGTCCCCTCGCGCACTGCCGCCGCGATCCTCGCTGTGCGCCGCGGCTACGTCTAATGTGACCTTCCGTTTCTGCCTCTCCTGTCCCCTCGCGTTCCTGGCTGTGAACCCAACCCGGTCAAGCCAGCGAGGGTCGAGCAAGACGGAATCCGGGTGATTCCTTGACGTCGCGGTGAGCAGCCCTCACCTCTCTGCCGCGGCCCAGAGCGCGCCCTGCCCGCCACGGGAGAAGCGGCACCGATGGAGAATCCTGGAGTCTCGATCACTCATCAGCCAAATTTCGCAGAGGCCAAGAAGATGGGCGGGGGCAAGAAGGGAGTGGGCAAACCGTTGCCGTGTGCCTGGGATTCAGGCGCCGTGGAGGCGCGCCGGTGGCTCCAGCCGTCGCGGCTCCGGCCGCTCGAAGTCCCGTTCCAGCGCCACCAGGTCGAGGTCGACTGTCGCCAGATCGGCGAGAGGCACCTCGTCACCGGCCCAGGCGCGAAGAGTGGAGACGCTCTTGAGATAGCCCCGACAGGCGAAGCAGGTCTCCACTTTGCGCGCTTCCCCATCCTGCTCGGAGACAAGCGCGGCACGCGCCTCGTGCCCGGTCACGCCGCAATAGGGACAGCGGATACCGGGTTGTGTCCAGTCTCCCCCGCAGCGGGCGCAGCGGAGCCGCCGAACCCGTTCCAACCCGCGTTGCTCGGCCAGGTGCGGCCAGTCACCGCAGATCGCGCAGTATCCCTCGTCCCAACGGGGATCGGCCGCGGGTCCAAAGCGCCGGCGCAGCGCCTGCAGAAGGGGCATCGCCGCCAGCGCCGCGACGGCCGCCAGAACCTCGGCATCGACGTTCAGCGACCGGGCGACATCTTCGAGCCGGTCGCCGTCCGCGTTGACCGCTGCCTCGAGAAAGGCCAGCGTGTCGAACGCGTTATCGCCTACCGCGACGCGGAGGACGATCGCCTCCGGACCGATTTCAGCGGCGAGGACCAGCAGGCGGCGTACCCATTGGTCCGCGAAACGGGCATTGACCGGAATCCGTGCTCCCGCCAGCACTGGCGTGCCGGGTGAGCGCTCCATCTGCAGGGTCGTGGCGGCGGCGATGGCATCCCAGGCCGGAGCGGCCGCTTCCTCCAGCACCGTGGAGAGCGCGCCCAGCCAGGGCGCTGCTTCCGGCTGGGAGGCGAGAAGCAGATCCATCTGGCGTCGGGCGCCCGCGGAGATCGTCACGGGGTAAAGGCGGGAGGCGGGAGGCGGGAGGCGGGAGCGGAGATGGAAGACGCGATGCGGTTAGGGCGCATAGCACTTTTGGTGTCATTCCGAGCGTGAGCGAGGAATCTCGTCGTTCCGCATGCGAGCGCAACCGGGTGCCGAGATCCCTCGTGCAACGTGCACGTGCAGTTCCTCGGGATGCCACTGTCTGGTGTCGCCGCTTCAGATCTCATCACCGATCCTGCTCGTCTGGTGATGGGAGAAGGAAGCCGATCTCCGCGCCTGGTCTGGCGGGCCACCCGCTGACGCGGATTTCGACATGATGGAGAGCAACTCACGACTCGGACGTATCCTCGCTCGCTCCTTGCTCGTCGAGGGGAATGTCGTAATAGACGCGCTCGAAACGGTCCGGCGGCAAGTGGAGCACGACCGGGTTGCCGTGGTTCCCCGGGTCCGCACCCAACTCGCCGCGTACTCGCGCCGCTTCCGGCGACGACGCGCAGCCGCCGAGAAGGATCGAGACCGACACACCCACACCAAGCAGGCGTAGGCGCCGTTTTTGCATGGAAGTGCCTGCCGCGCGCGATGTGGACCTGGTGTCATCCTGAGGCACGAAGGATCCCGATTCAGGCTTGCTGGGGTTCGTGGAGCGACGAGATTCTGCAAGTTCGCTAGCGCTCAGAATGACACCTCCCGGCGCCGTTCCTTCAGGCTGCTCCGCCGCGCCCACGTCAGATCGCCTCCGAGGAGAGGATGACCACGGTGCGCAGCAGGAAGCTGCCGACCAGCACGAGGAACGCGGCGATGGGGACGGTCGCCGTGCCGAGGGCGCGCGGCCGTGCGTAGAGGACAATCGGTGTCACGATGCCGAGCACGCCGACGCCAAAGAGCAGGATCGCCCCCCAGGCGCCGTTCCAGACCACACGGACAACGCTCCAGATGGTGGCGGCGATGATCGCCAGCACGATCAGCTCCAGCACGGAGCTATAGCTCTCCATCTGCTCGATCCAGCGCACGCTGCCGGGATGCCCCTGTCTCCAACCGAAGAGGATCATGGCCGCCCCACCGGCCGAGATGCCGGAGAGGAGGAAGAGGAGGGTGATCCAGGCGGAATCCCCCCAGAGCGGGCGGTTGGTGCCGGTCAGCACGAGACCGGTGTAGCCCGCCAGCGCCGATCCGGTGATGACGCACCCCAGAGCCACGATCTTGCCCACGATTCCTTCGCCGAAGGTCGTGAACCAGCGCGGGAACTTCCCGATGTCAGCGAGCGAGGCGGCCGCGGCCAACCCGACGAAAATCACGAAGGCCAGGATGATCCAGACCCCGAGCGAAATGGGCGAGTAGTACTTGAACATCGGACCACCGGTGTCCGACTTCCAGATCATGTGCCAGAAGCGGCCCGGCAGCGTCAGATCGATGACGAGCAGCGGCCCGCCAATGATGATCGTCACGAGGGCGATCAGGTACCCGACACGGGTCATGCGCCGGTCAAGCCGGTTGCCGAAGAGGTCGAGCAGACCGGAGAGGAAGGCAGCGCCGCCGGCGATCCCGCCCAGGAAAAAATAGACGACGATGTACCAGCCCCACTCCGGGGAGTCGGTGAACCAGGTGGGCGATGGGGGAGCGACCTGAAGCAGGAACCCGTTCATGGCGCGTCCTCCCTATCTCCTGGCGTCCCTTCCCTCCTAAGCGCGACGTTCCCCTCTCTTGCCCCTTCGCCCCCCTCCCGCGCCGCCGCGGCGAAATCGTCCATGCGCCGCTTGCGGAAGGCGACCGCGCCGAGGGCGGCCA
>JAHWJF010000330.1 GCA_019348515.1 Chloroflexota bacterium
GGTGCCCTCACCACAAGTGGTGAGGGCACCGTTGCGGCTTGACCATGGGAAGGACCCGGAGCTGATGGAGGTTTTCGAGGCAGTTCGCACGATGCAGGCTGTCCGGCAGTATCAGGATCGGCCTGTGCCGGAGGACGTGCTGAGCCGGGTGCTGGAGGCCGGTCGGCTGACGGCGAGCGGCATGAACGCGCAGCCCTGGCATTTCGTCGTGGTTCAGGATCCCGAGACGCTGCGCCGACTTGGCGCGCTGGCCAAGACCGGCCCGTACATCGCGGGAGCGCCGGTGGCAATTGCGGTGGCGGTGGATCGAGGGCCACTAGCCGTCTCTGATGCCAGCCGTGCAATCCACGCCATGCTCCTGACAGCGTGGTCCGATGGCGTGGGCGGCAACTGGGTCGGCTTCAGGGGTCTGGACGATGCCAAGCCTGTACTCGGCATCCCAGAGGAACTGGACCTGCTGGCGATTCTGCCGCTCGGCTACCCGGCCGCGCCGGTCGGCCGCGGCAAGAAGGAGCGCAAGCCGCTGGCGGAAGTCGCCTCCCGGGAGCGGTACGGTCAGCCATTCCAGTAGGTCCGGACGCCGCGACAATCATGCGGCCGTTGCGTTCCCTACTGTCGTCGCGGTTCTGCCGCTCCTGTCCCGCGGATCTCGATGACTGCCCCCGACGTCTGTTTCTCTCCGACAACGATGGGCGCTGAGCCGGGGCACTCACTGGCAGAGGATGAGTGAACGAGCACGATTATGGATAAGCACAGCCATCACCACCACGCCACGCCAACGCTTGAGCCACCGTCGCCGGACGGCCATGAGATGACCCATCGCGGTGATCTAGCAGATCCCCGTGACATCGATCACCAGGCGATGGCCGAGTCTGAGCATGCGGCCATGGGCCACGCTGGGCACGATAAGCATGCCGGGCATAGTGTCGAGATGTTCCGGTCTCGCTTCTGGATCAGCCTCCTGCTCTCCATCCCGGTCGTGCTCTATAGCCCGATGGTTCAGGAGTGGCTGCGCTTCTCGATGCCGGCCTTCCCGGGCAGCGAGCTTGTCTCCCCGGTCCTCGGCACGATCATCTTCCTCTATGGCGGCTCAGTCTTCCTGAAAGGGGGCTGGGATGAGCTGCGTTCCCACACGCCGGGGATGATGCTCTTGATTTCCCTGGCGATCAGTGTCGCCTTCTTCGCGAGTCTGGCAACCACCCTGGGTCGTTTTGATCTGGAGTTCTGGTGGGAGCTGGCACTTCTCGTCACGATCATGCTCTTTGGGCACTGGCAGGAGATGCGTGCCATCGGCCAGGCTCGCGGCGCTCTCGGCGCCCTGGCCGCTCTTCTCCCCGATGAGGCCGAGCGGGTGAGCCCGCGGGGTGTCGAGACGGTGCCCATAGCCACGCTTCGCACCGGCGACGTCGTTTTGGTCCGACCCGGTGCGCGTGTGCCGGCCGACGGCGTGATCGTCGACGGAGCCGCGGAGCTCGATGAGTCGATGATCACCGGCGAATCGCAGACGGTTGATAAAGGCGTGGGTGACCGTGTGGTGGCCGGGACGGTGGTCGCTGGATCGGCGATCCGGGTGCGGGTTGAGGCCGTTGGTGAAGAAACCGCGCTCGCCGGTATTCAGCGCCTGGTTGCGGAAGCGCAGTCCTCCCGCTCCCGCGCGCAGGCGTTGGCCGATCGCTTTGCCGGGTTCCTCTTCTACGTCGCCGTGGGCGCTGGCATCCTGACCTTTCTCGTCTGGAACCTCCTGGGGCGTCCAGATGATGCCGTGACGCGCGCGGTGACGGTCCTCGTGATCTCCTGCCCTCACGCGTTGGGACTGGCGATCCCCCTGGTCATCGCCCTCTCGACTGCCATCTCGGCCCGGCAAGGGATCCTCGTCAAGGATCGCCTGGCGCTGGAGCGCATGCGCGAGGTCACCACCGTTCTCTTTGATAAGACCGGGACGCTGACGCGGGGTGAGCCAGTGGTGACCGGGGTCGTCGCTCTTGATGGCGACGAGGACGATTTCCTTGCTCTCGCCGCGGCGGTGGAGACCGACAGCGAGCACCCCGTTGCGCGTGCCATCGTGCGGCGGGCAATGGACGCCGGACTTACCCTGCCGCAAGCCTCACAGTTTCGAGCGATTGCTGGACGGGGGGTTGAGGCGAGCGTCAATGGCAGTGCGGTTGCCGTGGGCGGGCCAACCATGCTCCGTGAGCGAGGCCTGACGGTACCGTCGGCACTTTCGCGGCAGACGGCGGCCTGGGACAATCGAGGGGCGGCCGTTCTCCACGTCGTCCGCAATGGAGAGATCATCGGGGCTCTGGCGCTCGAGGATCAGATCCGGCCGGAAGCGGCTGAAGCCGTCTCCGCCCTGCAGCAACGCGGCGTGCGCGTCGTCATGATTACCGGGGATGCGCGCCCGGTGGCCGAAGCGGTGGCCCGGGACCTGGGGATTGACGAGGTCTTCGCGGAGGTTCTGCCGGAGGATAAAAACAGCACCGTGGCAGCGATCCAGGCACGCGGTGAGCGGGTAGCGATGGTCGGTGACGGCGTCAATGACGCGCCGGCGTTGGCCCGCGCAGATGTCGGGATAGCTATCGGCGCCGGGACGGATGTGGCGATCGAGTCAGCGGGTGTGATCCTCGCGACAAGTGATCCGCGAGCCGTCGTCGGGGTGATCGAACTGTCGCGCGCCAGCTATCGCAAGATGATCCAGAACCTGGCGTGGGCGGCTGGCTACAACGTGGTTGCGATTCCGCTCGCAGCCGGTGTACTCGCCCCGATCGGCTTCGTGCTGGCGCCAGCCGTGGGCGCCATCCTGATGAGTGTCTCGACCATTGTCGTCGCCCTCAATGCGCAACTCCTGCGCCGATTGGACCTGCGCCCCGGCGCCATGGCTCCGTCCCCCGCCCCGGCATAAGAGGTGCGGTAGTTCACCGCGGCGACTGAGCATCCGCAGGCATCTTGCTGGGCAGACACCGAGCGTGTGGAAATGGCGATTCGTGGCCTCTGGCGCATCGTGAGGTTTCTTGGCCGGGACGCCCTGATGGCGGCGCCGCTTACGCCTACGCCGCTCCAAGAGAGTCGAGCGCCAGGTAACCCGAGCCTCAGGCACGGCGCTTGCGATCGAGAGAAGCATGAGAAGGGGGCCGGAGGCCCGCGATTTTGCCGGGTGCGCTGACGAGGAGGTTGTTCGTGAGATACCCACGCGTGGCAATGGCACGTTGGATCGTCGTCATTCTCCTTGCGGTAACGGCCCTTGCGACTCCAGCGATAGGCTCGGCCAAGGCGCAGAAGTCAATCGTGGTCTCAATCAGCCAACAGATGCTCTGGGCGTACAAGGGCGACAAAGTAGTGCTGAGCAGCTACGTGAGCACAGGCAAAGCCGGCTTCGATACCCCAATCGGCTCCTACGCCGTCCTCACCAAACTCCCGTCACAAACAATGACCGGTGTCATCGGCGGGGAGTATTACAACGTGCCGGACGTCCCATCGGTGCTTTATTTCACCAACCGCGGTCACGCCCTCCACGGCACCTACTGGCACAATAACTTTGGGTGGCCCATGAGCCATGGCTGCGTCAATCTGCCACTCGACGTCGCCGCCTGGTTGTACGGGTGGGCGCCCGTGGGCACTCCGGTCCTGGTCGTTCCCTAGCCCTTGCTGGCCCACGACCCGGAGTGCTCCTGAGCTCAGGGACGAGTAGCCGCGGAGCGGCTTCACCGAATGCCGCCGAGTACATGGGAGTACGCTCGTGACTAACGCCGGTAACCCACCGCCCATGTCCGTACCCCGCCCGCACTGAACGCCCCATGACTGCGCGGGCGGTCTGCTCGCGACGGGAACCAGATTCGGTCCGCCGCCGACCATCGACCGGCGCAACGTGGTGAAGCGTGCCGCCGCCGGCGTAGCGTCGCTGACGGCGGCCGCACTCCAGGGCGCCATGCCTGAGACGGGACAAACTCTGGCCCGACCCAGCTCCTTCTCGATCCTTGACCCGGTTTCCCCTAGGGTCAGAGGCGATTCAGCAGGCGCCTCCCCGATCCCCGGGAGGCTCGTTGGATACGTCTTCAATGCCACATCGCGGGACGTCACCCTCTTTGACCCCGCAACACGAGAAGTCCTCGCCACCAAGCCCCTGGGAGCGGTCGTACGCTGGCTCTCAAACGAGCAGCGCTTCTGGGATGGGAGCTATGTCTGGACGTATGACTTTCCAGACGACGAGGTACAGGCCGTTGCGGTCGATCCCCGCGCGGTCGCCGTAGCACGCGTACTCCCGACAGGCGGCAAGGGTCCGGCCCACAGCCTTATGCTCACGCCGGACCGGAAGACTGCCTGGGTCAATGTCGCCGGCGAGGACTCCCTCATTGCCTTCGCCCTCGAGTCGGGCGAGATAGCAGCGGAAGTCAAGACCGGCAAATTCCCCTGAGACCTCCACTTCACGCCGGACGGTCGGTTCGGCTTCGTCCCGGAGCGCGACCAGGACACCGTCTCCAAGGTCGACCTGGTCACCGGTCAGATTGCGAAAACCGTCACGTTCCCGGAAGGGAGTAAACCGTACATGCTACGGGTCTCGCCCGATGGGGCGGTCGTCTGGGTCCAAGCGGCCGGCACCAACAGCAACGTCGTACTCGACGCCTCGACGATGGAGACTCTCCACACCGAGGAGACAGGCCGGGGACCGGTGCAGTCCGGGTTTGGCCCGCCGGGCAGCCGCTACGGTCTCGTGACGCATCTCGACGAGACGTTCGTGCTTGCCCTCGAACGCGAGACTGGGCGGGAGGCAGCGAAGATCGAGGTGGGAGCGCCCCAGGCCAACCCTAGCATCACGCCGGATGGCGCTACCGCGTACGTCACCGTCCCGAGTCGCGCAGAGGTTGTGGCGATCGACATGAAGGAACTTGCCATCATCGGCCGCATCCAGGCAGGCGATGAGCCGATGGGCATCGTGGTCTTTGACCCGACGGGTAACTGAG
>JAHWJF010000331.1 GCA_019348515.1 Chloroflexota bacterium
TCCTGTCGCCCCAAACCTACGCACGCACCACGGTCGCATCGCTCAGCATCACTTCCTGCGCCAGCCCGATCTCTTCCGCCTCAGCGGCGTCGACCGCCCGGAAGTGGACAATGTCTCCGGGTTTACCCTGGCCCACGACCCCGATGTCGCTACTGATAACTGTCGCGATCTTGGCGTAGCCACCGAAGCTCGGGACGTCAGCGCCCATCACGATCGGTTCCAATCCACTGGGGACCTGGATTCCGCCCAGGGGCGTGCCATCATCGACGATGTTGGATGGATCGGACCCGGCCTGCTCGATCAGGTAGTCGGGACGGGGCAGGAATTCGAGCTTCGGGCCGATGTAGCGGCACCCCATGCGATCTGAGACGGGAGAGAGCTTCCAGTCGACGGTGAGGAACGTCTCTACGCTCTCAGGTTCGAAGAGGTGATCCTGCGGACCAAGCACGACGCGCACGGTCCAGGGCGCCCCCAACTGCCGCCGCGCGTCTTCCGGCCACGCCCGGTCCGCAAGCTCCGCGAGCGGACGCGCCGGCGTGCCGACCCGGAGGCGATCACCGGATTTCAGTCCCCGGCCCTCTACGCCGCCGACGGCCGCGCGCACGTTCGTCGCCCGGCTGCCAAGGAATGGCGGGACGTCGATCCCACCGGCGACGGCGAGATAGGCGCGCACACCGCGCCGGGGCATGGTGAACGCGATCACGTCGCCCGAGCGCACCAGGATCGCCCGCCACATCGGCAGCGGAGCGTCATTGAGCGTCAGACTCAGGTCGCCGCCGGTGACCGCGATGACGTGGTCCGCGGTTGCCCGTAAGCGACATCCAAGGAGAAGCACCTCGAGACCGGCATCGCCCGGGTCGCGGCCGACCAGATAGCGGCCGCCCGGATTGTTCCCGACCAGAAGATTGGCAACGCGTAGCGAGAAGCTGTCAAAGGCGCCAGAGGGAGGCATCCCGGTATGCAGGTAGCCGGGCCGCCCGAGATCCTGCACGGTCGTCTGGGGGCCACCGCTGACCACCTCCAACATCAGGCGACCCCCACCTGAACTGCATCGAGACGCGCCAGATAGTCGTCGAGCGAGTACTCGCCCTCCTCGATGTCGTAGCGATAGTCGCCACGCTCGACCTGTTGGCGGATCTCCTTGTACCCGTTTTCGTCGATCGGGACGTAGCGGTGGCGCTCGCCGGCAATCGGTAGCACCGGACCGTCGCGGAAGACCTCGTTGCGCGGGAGGGGATCGTAGAGATCGACCGGAGTCCGACCGAGGAGTTGGTAGCCGCCAGGGCTGCGCACCGGGTAGAACGAGGTGATCTTGCCGGCCAGACAGAGAATGCGTTCCGGCGTCCACTGCCGGGGGCGCGGGTATTTTGGCGCCGAAATCGAGAACGCCGGATCGAGCGGCAAGGCCTGATAGCATCCCGGCTGGAATCCGACGGACGTAACCCACCACTCGGTGTCCGAGTGAGCGGCGATGACACCGTCTACGGTCGTGTCGTTGATCTCGGCCAGGTACTCCATGTTGTTCGGTGCGCCATGGGACCTGGCGCACTCATCGGACCAGGGGTCGTTGTACCAGAAGGGGAGAGTCACCAGCCGCGACGGCGCGCGTCGTAGCTTCGTCGCCTCTTCTTCTCGCTCTCGCAGCGTTTCTACGAGCGCCGCCTGCCGGATGATCGAGGAGTCGTAGGCGATCATCAGCGCCCGGTTGGAGGGGACTGTTTCGGTCACCCCCGCGATCGGCCGCTCCGCGAGTGAGAGGTTGAGGCCGATCACGCGGAAATTGAGCGCCAGATGCAACTCGTCGCCAAACTCGACGTCGACGAACATGTCGCCAAGCGAACGATAGATGGGACGGTCATACAGCATCAGGTGACCCTGTCAGGCAACGAGTCGGCACGCACGCTCACTCCTCGGGCGCATCCAGGAACTCGATGGTCCTGGTCCGCCGCTCGGCCCGAATCAGAAAGTAGATGTATAGGGCGATCACCCCGAAGGAGAGGAGGGTGGTGAGAGTCCCTAGCGCGTAGAGCGTTGGTGTGATGCGCGTTGTCACCGAGGCCATGATCATGACTGGTAGCGTCTGCGTGTCGAGGGTCGTGCCAGTGAGGAGCAGGCTGCGCTGGAACTCATCAAGCGAGAGGGTGAAGCCGAAGAGGAGCGAGCTGAGGATAAACGGTTGCATGACCGGCAGGGTGACATACCAATACGCCTGAAGTGGGTTGGCGCCGAAGACGAGGGCGGCATCTTCCAAGTCGAGGTCGAATCGGTTGAAACCCATGAGGAAGATGATGAGGCAGAAGGGCAATGTCCACATGACGTGGACGCCGAGGGCGCTTGTCTTCCAGTTCGGAGTGATGCCGAGCCTGTTCAGCACCAGGAAGAGACCGAGGCTGACGGTAATTCCAGGGACGATGATGCCGAGCAGCCAGAGATAGAAGACCGCGTTCGACCCGCGGAACGGCTTTCGGAACGCGTGTGCGGCCAGCAGCGCCATGATCGTCGCCAGGATCGCGACGACCGTGGCGAGAATGAGGGACCGGCCGAGTGCTCCCAGATAGTTGCCGAGGAATTCGCCGACATCGCTGAATTCCGTCGATTGTCCAGGATGGAACAGTTTCCACCACCACCAGGAACTCACCTCGTTCAGCGGAAAGGTGTGCCCGCCGCGAGGCCCCTGAAAGGACAGGACCGCCATGATGACGAACGGGAAGTAGAGCATGAGCAGGACGAAGCCGATATAGATGCGAAAGAGTCCGCTCGACAGGCTGAATCTCTTCGGTATTTCCGACATATAGGCTCCTCTCAGATACGTCGGATATCAAAGAACCGGAGCATGACGCCGACTAGGACCAGTGTGATCAGGATGAGCACGACCGCGATTGCGGCGGCCCCGGCAAACTGGAAAACGTCGATCTGGCGCTGAATCGTGCCGGCCAGCATTGGGCTCTGCGCTCCGCCGATGGCGCGCTCGGTGAAGAACTCGGCGAATCCGAGAACAACGACGAACAGTGATCCGGCGGTTAGGCCCGGAAGCGTCAGGGGGAAAACGACCTGAAAAAACGTCTTCCAGGGATTCGCCCCGTAGACCGCGGCCGCCGACATGATGTCCTCGTCGATTCGCTGCATTGAGAAGTAGATCGGGCCAACCATGAAGACGATGAAGAGGAACCAGAGCGCAACCATCATCGAAAACTTCGAGTAGAGCAGAAATTCCACCGGCTCTTGCGTCAGGCGCGTCGCCATGAGCACCTGATTGACCACCCCCTCCCGCCCGAACATGGGGAGCCAGGTGATGGTGCGGGTCAGGTAGCTTGTCCAGAACGGAACAATGAAGAGCAGCAGAAGCGCCGATTTCCAATAGGGGCTCTTGATGACTCGCCAGAGCGTGTAGGAGACAGGATAGGACAGCACGATGACGCCGATCAGGAGCAGGGCCACGACCTGAAGCGTCCAGATCGTGATGCCCCAGAACGATGAACCAGGTCTCAGGAGCGACTGGTAGTTCGCAAGCGTGTACTCGGGCCGGAGACCGGTGAATCCCGATGTCCAGAAGCTGAAGACGACGATGCTGACGAGCGCGGTGCCGACCGTCACCAGCATCCAGACGGTTCCCGGCAGGAGGAGCAGACCCGTGGTCAGCGCTGGCTTCCCGTGCAGCGCGTGCACGATCTTCCCCGACAGCGTCGCACGCCGCTGCTCCACCTGTTCCGGTGCGGCGCCGATGCTCCGTCGTTCCGTCAATTGCGCCATCGTCACCCCTCGACCCCTCTCCCGGCGACCCGGGAGAGGGGAACTCACGTGGTCGGTCCTCGGCCGCGGTCAGGCCGAGAGGAAGTCGTTCCAGCGCGTCGCGTAGTAGTCGGGATCGTCCGGCCACGTCATCCAGTGCATGATGTTGCCCCAGCGCGTGTCGTACGACCCGGTGTCACGCCCGGTGAGAGGCCAGCCTTCCTTAGGCTCCGGGCTCGAACCGCCCTGATACCACCACTCGTAATCGGTGTAGTCTGGGCTTGTCTCGCGGGAATTTTGCAAATAGACATCGCAGGTGGTCGTGGGCGAGTAGTAGCCCTGCAAGGCGACCTGCGTGCCCCACCATCCCTCCAGACAGAAGTTGATGTAGTCGTGTGCCGCCTCGAGATTCGGCGTGTCCTTCTGGACCGCGATGCCATGGAACCAGGCAGTGAACCCTTCCTGCGGCGTCGCGTACTTGCAGACGACGTCCTGCTTCTTGACGTCTTCGACGACCGGGTTCCAGGCGTCGGCCAACCAGACCTCGCCGGACGCCAAAAGGTTGACGCACTGGCCGTAGTCCTCCCAGATGGCGCGGAACTGACCGGCTCGCTTGCGCTCGATCATGAAGTCGATTACCTGGTCAAGCTCCTCGTGGGTGAGATTGTCGCTGCGCGCGATCTCGACTTGGCCAGATGCCTTCAGATAGCCGGCGACCCAACCGGGCGTCAGCAGGCTGTCGTTGAGAATCGCGACCTTGCCCGCATACTTCTCGTCGAGCAGCGCTCCCCAGCTTGTGATGTCTTCTTCGGTCAGGTCGTAGCGATAGCCGATCGAGTCGCAGTTGTAGAACTGCGGAACAAGTTTGAACTCGGCCTGGTTCTCAGGATCAACCCAGACTTCGACCAGTGGATAGCCACTGACCGGGTCGTAGCCGAGTGCTTCGGTACTGGTGTAGGTGTCGCGCGCGTACTGCCAGGGTACGACGCGGTCGACCGGGATGGGCTGCAGCAGCCCTGTGTCCCAGAGTGCCGCGTTGCGGTTGGCGTTCGTCTCGTTCGTGTCGTAATTCTGAGCGCCGCCGGCCAGCCACTCCGTGATCATGGCCGTGAGCGTCGTGACCTTTCCGGAGCTCGCGTGCCCGGTGCGGCGCTCAAACTCGTTCAGGAAGCGGTCCTGGACCGAGACGCCGTGACCGATGGTGGGGACCTCCA
>JAHWJF010000332.1 GCA_019348515.1 Chloroflexota bacterium
ACTGCGCTGACCCAGACTGGAGCGACGTGGCGGCTTTCTGGAAGAGGGAGTCGAACGGCGCCTCCTCGAACGAGAAGTTGACGTCGTACCCATAGGTCTCTTGCGCGTATGGCTTGAACAGCTCGTTCGCCATGTCCACGCCGAGGCGGCTCGGCGGCCAACCCGCGATCCCGAGGATGGTCATATCGATAGTCTGCCCGGCAAGTGGACTCTCCTGTGCCACTGCCGCCGGCGAGCGGTAGGCGCTCATGAGACCGGCCAGCGCCGTCGTGCTGAGACCGAGCGCCATGCCGCGCACCATGAGCTGGCGCCGGCTGAGCTTTCCGTTCGCCGCCGCTCTCACCAGCGCGGCATGCTCCTTCGACAGATCTTTCGGCGTCACGCGTTGACTCCTTTCGCGAGCACCCAGCATTCCGCGCTGGCGCTCCCGTGGGACCGCCGACCAGGGCGGCATCGGCACTGACGAGCTTCCATTCGGTGAACGACACGCCGGAACTCTGCGTCTCGCCCGGATTGGGCGCTTCTCAGTTCTCGTCCATGCGTGGACTTGAGGATCGTTGGCGATCTTCCCAAGTTTTCCCACGCACGGGTGTCGAATCTCCTCGGACGTTCGGAACGCTAGCAAAGGGCAAAGGCTGCGTCAAGCAGGGTGCGTTTGGGGGAAATGCCCGAAGATTGCCCGGCCGATCCGGACCGAGGTGGCGCCCTCCTCGATCGCAACCCGAAAGTCGTCGGTCATGCCCATGGAGAGGGTGCCGAGATCGACCGCCGGCTGCTCCCGCTGGAGCGTGTCTCGCAATGCGCGCAGTCCCGAAAAGACGGGACGGACCTCCTCCGGATCTGCGATCAGCGGCGCCATTGTCATCAACCCCCGTGGTAAGAGCCAGGGTGAGCGCACCAGGCGCCCCATCAGATCCGAAGCCGACTCCGGGGAGCATCCAGCCTTCTGCGGTTCGCGCGCGACGTTGACCTGAAGTAAGACGGGGACCTGTTCGCCGCGACGCTCCGCTTCTTTCTCCAGCGCATCGATCAACGAGGGGCGATCGACTGATTCGATCATGTCAAATAGCGCGATCGCCGCCTTCGCCTTGTTTGTTTGCAGCTGCCCGATCAAGTGGAGCACCGAGCCGGCAGGGAGAGGTTCTACAAGCTTGCGGCTGGCCTCCTGGACGCGGTTCTCGCCGAAATGGCGCAGGCCGAGCGCGAACGCCGCATCGATCGCCGAGCGGTCGACCGTTTTCGACACCGCGACGATTGTCACCTCGTCGGGTTTCCGGCCAACCGAGTGCGTCGCGTCCTCAACGGCCGTGAGAACTGCTTCGATGCGGGTTGCTAAGTCGCGCGGTTGCGGAGTACCGGCTTCCGTACTCACCACGTTCTTCATCACCATCGTTCCGCTGGCTCACCGAGAATCGCAACCATCGCGCCAAAGCGTCCAGTATGCGGACCCTGACCACGATGGGAGAACCAGTGGCCACTATGACATCTGGTACAGATCGCGCTCACGTCGACATTCGCCGGACGCACTCCAGCCCGTTCCAGCAGGAGGGAATTGGCCGCGTTCAAGGAGAATCGATAGCGGTCGCCGCTCGGCTCGATGGCCACATGAGCGTCGATACCCGCCTGTTCGCGCCAGGCACTCATCACGTCGTCACCAACGACGTAGCAGCACTGGCCAATGGCCGGTCCCAGGCAGACGTGGACGTCCTCGGTACGCGTGCCAAATGCCGTCGACATGAACGCAAGCGTTGCCCCCGCGACATCCGCGACCGGTCCCCGCCATCCGGCGTGTGCGACTCCGACGGCGGGGCCGCGACGTCCAGCCCCAGGGTCGACGAACAGGATCGGTTGACAGTCGGCATGCAACGTCATCAGCACGAGACCAATCTGGTTCGTGACCAGTGCATCTCCAAGCCCGAGTGGAATCGAACCGGGCTGGGCGCCGCGACCGGCATGGACGGCCGACGCCACATGGACGTCCCTCCCATGCACCTGACCAAGGGTCACCAGGCGCTCGGGAGCGAGCCCGAGCGTGGAGCACCATCGCTGTCGCATGGCCCAGGCATCCTCCCGGTCGCGTGGCGCGCTGAATCCGACGTTGCCATGCGCGCGCCCAACTCCCTCGACGCGCCGGGTGATCCCGTGGGCGACTGCAGGAATCGCGGATAGCATCTCGCTCTGCCACGGCGTCGCGAAGGTGTTCACATGTGTACTCACGGAGTGGTGATCTCCCGCGCCGCATCGAGGATCATCTGGTCGATGACGAGCTCGACCGGCGCCCGGTCGTCGGTGAAAACGAGCCCCCCTGGCTTGATGACGCGGATGTTCCCCGAGGTCAGACTCCATCCCGCCACCTCACGAACTGGGGAGGCATCGGCAAGACCCTCGATGTTTTGGACGAGCGATTCGGCAGAAAGAGGGGTGTCACTGCCGACCAGAATCGTGTTGGTATACCGGTCCACGTCAATCGCCACCACGTGCGGAAAGACGTCGCGCATGGTTGCGCCGAGGGCCTCGACCAGCCGAAAGTCCGTGCTGGTGCGCCCGGCATTGACGACCGCAACGCCGCCGGGCCGGAGATGATCGGAGACTTCCTGAAAGAACTCCCGGGAGGTGAGCTGGAACGGAATGTACGGCTGGCGGTAGGCGTCGACGCCGATGAGATCGAACGTGGCATCCGACGACTTCAAGGCATAGCGCCCATCGGCGACGATCACTTCCACGTTCGCGAGCTCGTCCAGGGCGAAGTACTCGCGGGCGACGCGGTCGATCTCGGGGTCGATCTCGACGCCTGCAATTGGGATCGGCCCGTATGCGGCGGTGAGCTGCCTGGCGACGGTGCCTCCGGCCAACCCGATCAGCAAGGCATCGCGGGGGGCTGGCGCGTTCCGGCCATCCACCAACAGCGGGGCGACCATGAAGTAGTCCCAGGGACCACCCGTGAGAAGCTTGTCAGGATCGTAGACGGAATGAACAGCGCGGCCCTCGTTCAAGATCAACGAGCGGCGCCCACCTTCATCCACGACCTGGATGTAGTTGTAGGCGGACTCTCGCTCGTGGATGAGGACACCGCGGTCGGGGGGCCGTACGCCCGAGGGTGCGGCGAGCGAAAGCGCCGGAATTGCTAACGCGGCCAGTGCTGTCGCCAGGGCCACCGCCCGCGCGCGCGCCGCAACCAGACCCGCCACCGCCGGCACCAGAAGCACCAGGCTCAGCACGATAAACGTCGCCGCGGTCCCGATGGTCGGGATCAAGACAAGCACTGGCACGAAGCTGCCGGTGATCGAGCCGATGGTCGAGAGCGCATACAGCGAGCCCGCCGTCTCGCCGGCTGAGGCAACGTCTGACAGTTGCAGGCGGATGGCAAACGGCGAGATGAAGCCGAGAAGCGTGATGGGGGGAGCCAGGAGAAGCAGCGTGCCCACCAGCGTGCCGTAGAACGCTCCCGCGTCGAGCTCGTTGAACGCCTCGAGCGAGCCGGTCAGCATCGGACGCGCGACGAACGGGATGGTTCCGATCGCGACGGCGGCCACCGCGGCGACCGTATAGAGCACAGTCGGGTCGGGACGCCTGTCGGCAAGACGTCCGCCAAGGACATATCCCAGTGACAGGAACGCCAGAGTCAGGCCAATCAGGGATGCCCAGATGAACGTCGAGCTCCCGAAGTACGGAGCGACGAGTCGACTGGCCGTGAGTTCTACCCCAATCGATGCGAAGCCGCCGGCAAAGACGAGAATCCTCAGGAATGACGCACTATTCACGCGTCCCGTGGCGTTGTCGCGCTGGCCGGAGGTGTCCCGCCGCGGGACCTCATGCGCCTGCTTAGCGATGCCTGTATCGGCCATTGAGTGCGGGCAATCCGTCCTGTCTCGTCATCTTGGGCGCCTATCCAATTTCGGATTCCGGCGGCCGGGACGAGTATAGTTCTGCTCGTAGGTTGCGAAGAACGTTGAGGGCGAATGCGACCGCGAAACGGGCAGCGGCTGCGGCGCGTTGACGTTAGATAGCACGGCGGTATTAGGACGTTCGTGTCTTGACATCATCGCTGTTGCGTGTAGGCTAGAAGGTGGCCGCATGCTGTGGGATGGCTGGGGCGCGGCGAGACCCGCCGGGAATCGCGCTCCCGCGCCAGCGGCGGGCACATCGTGAGAGGGGAGGAACCGGTTCCTATGAAGAAGCTCATGAGCGGACTTGCGATTGCCGCGATTGCCTCGACGGCGTTCGTGGGCGTCGCGTCAGCCCAGCTGATCGACACCGCGAGCGGCGGGAATGGCGGTGTATCCACTGCCAATGCTAACGGCGGCTCGGTGGGCATCGGATCGACCAACACCGGCGGCGGAAGTGGCGGCGCGACCAGCGTTGGCGACAGTAGTGGCGGAACTATCTCGCTTGGCGGCGCTACAACGGGAGATGACCTGGCGGCCACCATCATCGCCACAGTCCTCGGGATCGTGCCCTAGTAGTTTCGCGCTGTTGACGTAACCGAAGACCGGCCCGGTTCGGGCCGGTCTTTTTTTGTGAGTTTCACTTTTCGTTATTTGCCAACGTTGCCATTTTTGCCAACTTCATCACCTTTATCACCTTCAAGACCTTGACCACCATCCTGGAGGATCCGCGATAGGAACTCCCTCGCCGGGTGCGCTACCGCAGGTGGGTGTTCCCGGTCGCCACGATCCAGATTCGCTCTCCGTTCCCGGTCTCCCGGCGCATTCGAGGGTGAACCTCATTCAGCATTGCCGTGGTCGAAAGTTGGCGCGGTATCCCAGTAGCGAACTCAGGCGACGGGAACGCCAGGAGAAGCCGCTGGCAATCGTCATCTGCAGGGCGCATCGGCGACGGTGCTTGACCACAAGAGCGTGGCCGTCTTGCAGATGTTGCGCGGATGTTGCGTCGCCAGAGAGCGATCAGCCCCACATTCGTCGCGGTCGCCTGAATCCG
>JAHWJF010000333.1:0-3516 GCA_019348515.1 Chloroflexota bacterium
GCGGGGCGGGGTCCGCGTACTCAGGCTGTCGTGGATTCGTTCCTGGCGGAAGCCGTAGGTGAGCAGCCGGCCTGCGGCTTACATACCCCTCAAACCCGGATTCTTCCGGGATCCAGCGCAAGGGGTCGATATGATGGCCAGTATCGAGTTCGGTGACCGAATAGTGCAGGTGCGGGCCTTTCGAGAATCCGACCGAGCCGACCTCTCCGATGGGATCACCGGCCTGGACGTAGTCTCCCTCATCGACGTAGCTGGCAATCCAGTGCCGATAGTCCGTGGCGTAGCGCTCGTTGCGCCCATCATGCTGGATTATGATGCGAGTATTCGCGTCGGAAGTGGGCCGGTCATAATCCGCCAGAGTCACCCAGCCCGAAGCGGCGGCGTAAAAAAGTGTTCCCTCAGGTGCGGCCAGATCGATGCCGGTATGGATTACCGGAGTTTCGGCGGGACATCCCTCACCGGGGAAGTACAAATTTCCGAGCTGCGGCACGCAGCCGAACTGCTGGGTGAACGTGTAGGAGGCGGCGGGCATCGGCCAAACGCGAATTCCTTGCTGAGCACGATCCCGCTCCTGCGATACCACATCGCGTTTCCTTACCGGACCGTCTCCAGGGTCCCGCTTCTCATCTTTTGGTGTATCCGCTTTTGGTATATCCGCATTCGCGATTTCTGGCTGTTCTACCTGCTCATGGTCGGCGCCCTGGCCGTCCTCCTGCTTAAGCTCCACGGGCGCTTCTAGACCACGGGGCCGCACACTGCTGAAGTCCGAGCTCGTTCGGCTCAGTGGTGTGCTGTCTTCGCCGAGCTGGTTCTCGGTACCAGGCAGCGGTGCAGACATGTCCTGCGGAAGAGGGGGGGCAGAACCGGGGTCCGCTTCGGAATCCGCGGCAACGTCTTCCGAAGATGCGGTCGTTGCCTCGCGGACCGGTTCAGGAGGGGCCGCGTCGACCCGCGCCGCAACCGGCGGCAACAGGGAGAGAACGAGCGACGTAGCCAGGGCGGCCTTGGCTAGAGCGCGTCCTAACACCGCCGACCCTGCTTTATCGGTTCACTGGGAGATCTCGTGCCCCGTGGCCGCAAGGCTGCCGCTCCGTCGTCTCGCGCTCTAATCAGTCACGGGGCTTGATGCCCGGCAAGCTTCCCTACGCCTTCGTTCCCACTCGACCGGCACCATTACAGTACCACTCCCGGGCTTCAACTGGAACTTCCTCCCGGCCGTCGGAGGTCATGCCGAGCGTGCTACGATTGGCATAAGAATTGCCACGCGTTCCCCACAACCGGGCCGCGACGAGGCGCCGACACGGCGGGGCGACATGATCGCCGACCGGCTAGGGCGCGATTCATGACCGGGAGCAAAGATGACCGGTTCCAACGGCAGCACAGCCGTTTCCGACCAACCCGCCCTGCCGAAACCTGAAGGGCTCGAGGGTGTGGTTGCCGCATCAACCGCGCTGAGCCACGTCTTCGGCGAAGAAGGCAAGCTCGTCTACCGGGGCTTTGACATTCACGAGCTTGCAGGCAAAGCCTCGTTCGAGGAGGTGGCGTACCTGCTCTGGATGGGACAGCTGCCGACGCGCGGGGAGCTTGCAGACCTCCTCCAGAGACTCGGCGAGCAGCGGCCACTCCCGACGCAGGTCATCGACGTTATTCGCGATTTGCCGGCGACCGCGGCGCCAATGGACGCGCTCCGCACCGGCGTCTCGGCGCTTGGCGCGAGCGACGCTGGGCAGTTTGATGATGTCCCCGATCTCGATGAGGCCATCTCCCTGACAGCGAAGTTTCCAGGCATCCTGGCGGCGTTCTTCCGTCTCCGCCAGGGATTGGAGCCCGTTTCGCCAAGAAGCGAACATAACACGGCCCAGAGTTATCTCTACCAGCTTTTCGGTCGCGAGCCTGAGGAGAAGCACTGGCGGCCGTCGGAGGTCTATCTAACGCTCCTCGCCGACCACGGCATGAACGCGTCGACCTTCACCGCTCGTGTCATCGCCTCTACCGGCTCCGATCTCTGCTCAGCGATCACGGGCGCCGTTGGCGCGCTGAAGGGTCCTCTCCACGGTGGCGCTCCATCAAAGGTGCTCGACATGCTGGAAGATATCGGGTCGGCCGAGAATGTCGATCGCTGGCTGACGGAGGCGCTCGATCGCGGCGATCGTCTCATGGGTTTCGGTCATCGGGTCTACAAGGCCGAAGATCCGCGTGCGGAGATCCTGCGCGGCATGGCTGCGGAGGCGAGCACACCCGATTTCTTCGAGCTGTCCCGGCGCACCGAGGAGCGCGCCCTGGCAATGCTGCAGGAGCGGAAGCCGGACCGTCGTCTCTACACGAATGTCGAGTTCTACTCGGCGGCGGTGCTCTCCGCGGTCGGCCTGCCGGGAGACATGTTCACACCAACGTTCGCGGTGTCGCGGGTCGCCGGCTGGACCGCGCACGTGCTCGAGCAGATGTCGAACAATCGACTGATCCGCCCGCAATCGGAGTTCGTTGGTCCGATGGACAAGAAGTTCGTCGCCATCGAGCAACGCTGATTCTCAAGTGTGGCCCTTTCCGTAGCATGAGCTCCTTGCCTCGCGTTGGCACGCAGTGTGTCCGATCCAGGCATCCCAGCCGGACTCCGAGGCGTACATTGGTCCGAGGGAAGGCGGCCTGCTGGCCGGGGCTGGAGGTGCGGTTGTTCCGGTGGTTCTTCGCGGCGCTCGCGTTGTCGAGTGCCTTAACCCTGAATGACACACTCGTCGCCGCTTCATCAGCGTCGACAGACCGACTTGCGACCGAGCTCATCGTCGCCGTGCAGGCCGATGACGCTCTGGATGCCGCTGCCGACGCCGCTCGCGAGCTCTCGCTCCTCGAAGCCGAACGAGATTTCGACGCGCTCTATGACCGCATGCACCCGGACGCCCGAGCGGTTGTGCCCCGTTCTGCCGTCGTGGGATGGTACGAGAGCTTCTTCGCGAACCGGGAAACTCGCGAGCTCACGGTCAACGACGTCGCATTCGAGCCATGGACGTGGGAAGTTACCGGCGTCACGTACGACGACGCCGTGACCGTCACCTTTGTCCAACCGTATACGGTCGACGGCACTCCCACGGAGGTCGCCAGCGAGGTGCATCTCGTGCCGTTCGGCGATGAATGGGGTTGGTTCTTCGGCGCGTCGCGGTCATTCGTCGACGAGCAAATTGCGTGGTATGGGGACGACGGCTCGGCCACCATGTACTCGCTTTCTCAGGAGACCGAAGATGCGGCGCCGATCGCCCGGGAGATCCTCTTTCCAGATCCCCTGCATGCCCACATCGACATATTCTGGGAGGCGCGGTTCCAGGAAGCCGGCCGCGCCTATGACCCGCCGCAAGGGGTGATTGCATTTGACGAACCGATCGTCACGGCCTGTGGCCGCGCTGAGCCCGAGCGGGAAGCGGCCTTCTACTGCGTTATCGACGAGAAAATCTACTACTCGGCCGAGTTTCGGACCCTCATCGAGGAGCAGATCGGCGATTTCGCGTGGGTGATCGTCGTCGCGCA
>JAHWJF010000333.1:3616-4934 GCA_019348515.1 Chloroflexota bacterium
GACCCTCGTGCCCACGGCACCGGCGATGCGCGCATCGATGCCTTCCTCAATGGTTACTCCGGCGGACTGGCTTCCTGCGGCCTCGATCTGTCCCTGGCCAACGCGGCCGCGTGATCCGCAAGACGGCAAGACTGCGGGACGGCAAGTACAGTTCAGTCGTAGTTGGCTGGCCAGTTAGCGGATCGGACTGCTGATCGCTGGTGGTTTTCTGGCAAACTAGCCGTCTAGCTGCCTTGCCGTCTTGCCGTCTCGAAAGGGGATGCGATGGGACTCGAGATCTTCGAGCGCGGCGAGTTGCCGCGTTGGGCTCCGGTGCGACAATTCCTGGATGCGACAGAGATCGGCGATGTTCGTGGCGCGGTAGCCGAGCAATTTCGCCGGCCCGGCGTCGGCGACCGTCTTCGCCCGGGGCAGCGCGTAGCCGTGACCGCTGGTAGCCGCGGCATCGATCGGATTGACGAAGTCGTGCGGGCCGTTGTCGACGAGGTGCGCGAACTCGGCGCGGAGCCGTTCATCGTCCCGGCGATGGGAAGTCATGGGGGCGCAACCGCGGAAGGTCAGCTCGAGCTCATTTCCCACTACGGCATCACGGAAGAGACGATGGGATGCCCGCTCCTGTCAAGCATGGACACAGTCCACCTGGGCGAGGTAGAAGGGCACGTTCCGGTCTGGATCGACCGCAATGCGTTCGAGGCCGATGCGGTGATCCCGGTGGGTCGGGTGAAGCCTCACACCGATTTCCGGGGGCCCGTGGAATCGGGTCTCATGAAGATGATCGCGATCGGGCTCGGCAAGCAGAAGGGCGCCGAGTTCTTCCATTCTCAGGGAATGGACGAATTCCATCACCTCATTCCCGCGGTCGCCAAATTCACTCTCTCGCAGGTCAATATTCCGTTCGGCGTCGCCGTGATCGAGAACGGATATGGGAACCTGGCTCAAGCCGAGGCAGTGCCGGCAACGCGAGTGTGGGAACGTGAACAGGAGTTGCTCAAGATTGCCCGCGAGCGAATGGGGCGATTGCCGGGCGATCGTATCGACGTACTGATCGTCGATCGTATTGGCAAGGACATCTCCGGGGATGGCGCCGACCCAAATGTGATCAACCGCGACGTCGCCGGCGTGCTGCCTCCCACGGAAGAGCCGGTAAGACCGCGCATCCACCGATTGATCATCCGCGACCTGACCGACGAAACCGAAGGCAATGCATCGGGGATCGGGATGGCGTAGATCGTGCTCCGACGCCAGGTCTACAACATGTACCCGGTGGCGACGTACAGAAACATCATCACGGCCAAGGAGCCGCAGGGCGACCGCAACA
>JAHWJF010000334.1 GCA_019348515.1 Chloroflexota bacterium
GATCAGTGCCGAGACGGCCACGGTTACACCCCCCGCCGGGTCGTAGCCGGGCGCGATCCGAGGTGCTGTGGCAGGGCGTCATCCGCCCGGACGAGATCCTCCGCGGCGCGGGCTCGGTCGTGCTAGCAGCCGTCTGTGTCTTGGCGCTCATGGCCCCAAGCGGGATGGCAAGCCAGGAGGAGAGCGAGACGTACTGTGCAAGCCCAGCTGAGATGCGGATGCTCGAACTGATCAACGACTTGCGCGCAGGGCGCGGACTCGACCCGCTGCAGCTCTCGCGCTCGCTCGGTGCAGCCGCCGAGCACAAAAGTCAGGAGATGGCTAGCCAGGGCTACCTGCAGCACGAATCGCCGGACGGAGTGACTCCCCACGAGCTCCTCCGGGCGCATGGGTACGAGCACAACACGCCAATCGGGGAGAACATCGCGGCTGGGCAAGAGAGCGCGGAAGAGACGTTTGCACAGTGGCGCGACTCTCCCACCCACCGCGAGGTGATGCTCGATGAGGATTTCGAGGCGATCGGCATCGCGCGGGCTTACAACGTTGAGAGCGAGTACGACTGGTATTGGACAGCGGAGTTTGGCGGCGTTCTCGCTGAACCCGCCCGACCGTGCGATGCGGATATGGCAGCAACGCCGGCCGCGACCCCAGCGGCACCAGGCACGAATCTGGTGCGCCTGTTTTGTGAAGGAGCGCAGCTCCCAGACGAAACCTATGACCTGACGTGTCGGCCGCAGTAGCACGTGATGAATAGATGGGGCATGAGTACGCAGCAGCGCAGAGCATATGAGCGCGTCCGCGGAGGCCGGTCATTCGGTGCAGGGGCTAAAGCTGCTGTCCTCGGCCTCGTCCTCGCCATCGCCGGTTTCGCATTTACGGTTCGCCTCGGTCGCGCCGAAACCTCGGTCCTGGACCCGGCCGGACCGCGCGCGGCGCGCATCGCCGAGCTGTGGTGGGTCATGTTCGCGCTCGGCATTGCGGTGTTCGTCGTCGTGATGGGCCTGCTCCTCGTTGCCATCTTCCGCGGGAAACGCGGTTCTGATACAGAGGAGCGAGGGCCGTTTACGGGAACGGGATTCGTCGCTCTCGGCGGGGCGGTTATCCCATTCCTTATTCTCATGATCGTATTCGGGGCCACACTCTGGACGCTGATCGCGCTGGCCGAGCCCGAGGGTCCGCCCGGGCTCACTATCGAAGTCGCGGGTCACCAGTTCTGGTGGGAGGTTCGCTACCCAGATCAGGACGTAGTCACGGCAAACGAGATCCACATCCCGACGGGGCAACCAGTCGAGCTGAAGCTGATCGGCGCCGACGTCATCCATTCCCTCTGGGTGCCGCAGTTGTCGGGCAAGCTCGATCTTATCCCAGGGAAAACCAACACCTTGTGGCTGGAAGCGGACGAGCCGGGCGAATATCGCGGGCAGTGCGCGGAGTTCTGCGGCATCCAGCACGCTCACATGGCCTTCCTTGTCATTGCACAGCCACCCAACGAGTTCGCCGAGTGGCTTGACGCCCAGCGCGAGCCTTCGGACGAACCGGCTCCGGATTCGGTCGTCGAACGGGGAGAGCAGATCTTCCTCGGGTCGGCGTGCGTCTACTGCCACACTGTTCGGGGCACGAACGCCTCAGGCGAGCTCGGCCCCGATCTAACGCACCTGGCCAGCCGGCGCACGCTCGCTGCCGGAACACTCGAGAACAATCTCGGCAACCTGGCTGGCTGGATCGTCGACCCGCAATCGATCAAGCCGGGGAACAAGATGCCAGCGACGAATCTTGGCTCGGAGGAGCTGCAGGACCTCCTGGCGTACCTGATGAGCTTGCGCTAGGAGGAAGATCCGTGGCGGCGATCCCGGCGATACAGACACTCACGCGGACGTGGCAGCGGCCTGCGGGGATCATCGGATGGTTGAGCCAGGTCAACCACAAAGCGGTCGCCACCCGCTTCGTGGTTACGGCACTCGTCTTCTTCGTCCTGGCCGGGATCGGCGCGCTGACGATGCGCGTGCAACTCGCTCAGCCGAATCTGAACGTCCTGACCCCGAACGCCTACAACCAACTCTTCACCATGCACGGTACGACGATGATGTTCCTCTTCGCCATCCCGGTGCTGGAAGGCGTCGGGATGTACCTGGTCCCGCTCATGATCGGGGCGCGGGACATGGCCTTTCCCCGTCTCAATGCCTTCGGTTACTGGGTTTTTCTCCTCGCCGGCGTCAGTCTCTACATCAGTCCATTCTTCGGAAACGCTCCAGACGGAGGGTGGTTCAATTACCCACCGCTCACCAGCGAGGACTACTCTCCAGGGATCGGTATCGACTTCTGGACAACGTCGATCACGTTCCTCGAAATAGCGGCGCTCGTCGCCGCGGTCGAGCTGATCGTGACGATCTTCAAGCTGCGCGCACCGGGAATGTCGCTGAATCGGGTTCCGCTCTTCGTCTGGGCCATCCTCGTCACCTCCTTCATGATCGTCTTCGCGATGCCCACGGTGATGCTGGCCAGTGTCTTTCTCGCGCTCGACCGCATGATCGGCACGCACTTCTTCGATGTGGCGGCTGGGGGCGATCCGCTCCTCTGGCAGCACCTCTTCTGGATCTTCGGCCACCCCGAGGTCTACATCATCCTCGTTCCCGCGCTCGGCATCATCTCGACGATTGTCTCAACCTTCGCCCGGCGGCCGAACGCCGCCTACACGCTGGTGGTTCTCTCCCTTGTCTCGATCGGATTCCTCAGCTTCGGACTCTGGGTTCATCACATGTTCACCACGGGGCTCCCCTGGCTGGGCATGAGCTTCTTCGCAGCGGCCAGCATGATGGTGACGCTCCCCAGTGGAATTCAGGTCTTTAGCTGGATTGCGACCCTGTGGGGGACCAGGCCGCGACTGGCCACTCCTATGCTCTGGATCCTGGGATTCTTCTTCATCTTCGTTTTGGGCGGGATCAGCGGGGTGATGGTCGGCTCGATCCCCTTCGACGAGCAGGTCCACGATACCTACTTCGTCGTCGCCCACTTCCACTATGTGCTGATTGGGGGCGCCGTCTTTCCCCTCTTCGGTGGGATCTACTACTGGTTCCCGAAGGTCACGGGGAGACTCCTCAGTGGCACGCTCGGCAAGTGGAGTTTCTGGCTGACGTTTATCGGCTTCAACACGACCTTCCTGCCAATGCACCTGACGGGGTTCTGGGGCATGCCCCGCCGCTATTACACCTACCCCACTGAGCTCGGCGTCGGCGACCTCAATCTCCTTTCGACCGTCGGCGCTTTCCTCGTCGCGACGGGCTTTGGGCTGACCTTCGTCAACATGTTCGCGAGCTTCCGCAACGGCGCGGAAGCGGGTCCAAATCCCTGGGGAGCCGGGACACTCGAGTGGTCAGTTCCCTCCCCACCGCCGCCATATAACTTTCAGGTGATCCCGGCGGTCGATAACCGGTTCCCCCTTTGGGGACCAGCCCAGCGCGGTCCTGCACCGGATGTCGGCACGGCGGCGGTGAGCGGGGTTGCGTTGGAACCTGAGGCTGAGCGCCGTGTCACGGCCGGGACCGAGCTTCTGGATGCCGATCTCGATGCCAAGCTCGTCCTCGCCGGCCCGTCTATCTGGCCCCTTCTTCTCGCGATTGCGGTCGGAACGATCTTCCTCGGAGCGCTCGTCTCCCTCTGGTTCGTACCGGTCGGAGCGGTCCTCAGTTATATCGCGGCGATCGGGTGGCTCTGGCCGCGCAAGACGGAGTGGGACGAATGACCGCTGGCATAGCCTCGATGCCTGGACTGCCAACCCGTGTCTCGGGGAACCGATCGATCGGCTGGTGGGCGATTGTCTTGGTGGTGCTGATCGAGTCGACGGTCTTCGCCGCGCTCATCGCCACCTACTTCTACCTCTTCTCCAATGCAACAGTCTGGCCGCCGGACGGCATCAAGCCGCCGGACCTACTCCTGCCATCGATCAACGCCGTCATCCTCTGGACGAGCGTCATCCCGATGTACCTCGGCAACCGGGCCATCGCTGGGGGAGACAACCGCGCGCTGGCGATCTGGCAACTGATCGGCGCCGCTATGCTAATGGTCTTCCTTGTGCTGAAGTACATCGAGTACAGCGGCCTCGACTATCAGTGGAATACCAACGCCTATGGCTCCATCGTCTGGACGATCACCGGCTTCCATTCCGCCCACGTCGTCGTCGTCCTGCTCAAGACCTTTCCGATGGCGGTACTCGCGCTGAAGGGGTTCTGGACCCCGCGGCGGCGGTCGGCGATCCAGGGATCGACGCTCTACTGGTTCTTCGTCGCCATCGCCTGGGTGCCCCTCTTCGCCACCCTCTATCTCTTCCCCAATTTCGGATGAGCGACCTGGAGGCGCCGGTGACCACGACTCCGCCCCAAAACATCTCGGAGCGAGCGGAGAGCATCAACTGGCCGCTCTGGTTCGGCGTCCTCGGCGGCCCGATCGCCTGGAGCCTGCATCTGGTCATCAGCTACCTGCTCGTCCGTCCCGTCTGCTGGGATGGGGGGATCCTCGCGCTCCACCTCATCTCGCTGGGCTTGGTCCTCACCGCGCTTGCCGCTGCCGCTGTCTCCTGGCGGCAGTGGCGATCTGCCCGCGATTCGGCAGATGCGGACATGCATGGGACGGGTAGTCGAGTGGGCTTCATGGCCGTATTCGGCATCCTCAGTGGTGTGCTCTTCGCGGTCGCCACCGTAGTCGCCTGGGTACCAATTTTCCTCATTGGCCCGTGCGTGGAGTGAGGATGAACGGATTTTCTCCCCATCTCTTCCACCCGAAGTTGCGCGCCGTCTATTTCGCTGGCGCACTTGCCCTCGCTGAGTTGGCGCTCTCCAACGCTGGAACCGCGGCCCATACCGGAGATGAGTCCGGTACAACGACCGGACGCGGCGGGCTGAC
>JAHWJF010000335.1 GCA_019348515.1 Chloroflexota bacterium
CATCTCCGACGATGTCGCGCTCAATCAGACGCTCGTCCAACACGGCGTCACCGGCGTGCTCGACCTGGCCGCAAAGCGCGCGGAGCTGTCGCAACTGGCAAGGGAGCGCCCTCAGGTCAAGGACGTGATCGAGCGAGCCGAGCGTTACGACGCGATCCTGCGGGCGGAGATCATGGAATCGGTGCTCGCGCACGCCTATCCCGCGAACGGCAAGTTCTCCCTGGAAATTCTTGACGGCGCGCAGATCGAACCCTTCCGGCCACCCAAACCGGCGCCGCAAACGTGCCAGAGCTGCGACTCCTGTCATTCAGCCCTGAGTCCCGCGGCGTATCTCGTCGAGCTCATCGCCATGATGACCGAATCCTTCACCGGGTTCGCCAACGTCGCGGCACTCGAGGCGCGATTCCATCGCCCCTTCGGCAGCCTCACCCTCTCCTGCGAGACCAGTGAGCGGACGGTTCGCTCGATCGAGATTGCCAACCGTGTCCTCGAGACCTTCATCCTCGCCAGGCGTGCCGGGCTCACCCGAAAGCAGCTCTTCGATGAGTTCACCGGTGCCGCATTTCCCAGGCGCACGGTCCTCGCCGCAACATTCGATGCTTTCCTCTCCGAGATCGGCACCGATCGGCCGCAGATCCACGATGCGTTGACGGCGACGGCGACCAACCCGCCTGACAACTCGAAGCTGGACGACCTCATCGGACGGCTAGGCCTGACCAAGGCCGAGCTCACGGGGCTCGACCTGCAGGATTCGGCAATCGGCATCGCCGAGGTCGAGGCCATGCCGGCACTGGTCCGTAAGGTGAAGACAACGGGGCTCAATTCCTCCGACCCCCTCCAGCTCGCCGCCCACGAGGACGCGATGACTGCGGCCGAGCAGGCCATCGATCGCGTCTGGGGAGCCTTCTTGCCGGATCTGCGGGCAAACCTCATCCACGCTGCCCGGGCCGCCATCGCTCAGGCGCCGATCGCCGGCCGTGCCATCACCACCAGCCGGGAACTCGGGAACTACCTGTTCATCGACCTCTCCGTCGATGCCTGCGCCACCACCACGGCGGTTGCCGCGGCGATCGAGGCGATCCAGACCTTCGTGCTCGCCTTCCAGCTCGGTCGCGAGCCTGCCCAGCTCACCGGCGTCCGGGCCGATTTCGATGCCCGCTGGCGCTGGCTGCAGAGCTACTCGCTCTGGCATGCCGCCGGTATGGTCTTCTACTACCCCGAAAACTTCGCCTTTCCCGATGTCCGCTGGAACCAGACCGCGCCGTTCCACACATTCCTCGACGATCTCGAAGCAGCCGATTCGCCGACCACGGTGGAGGAGGCCGTCGACACCTACCGGCGGAGTGTCGAGGTCCTGGACCAGAGCCGGCAGCTCTTCGCGGTCACTTGCGACGACCGCACCTTCCTCCTCGCGGGCACTGCCACCAGTGTCGAGATCAGCGAACAGCGTCCCGATGGCACCTGGCGAGGCTGGACACCGCTGGAGGGCCTCCCCGGCGAGAACCTACTCGGGGCGGTCGGCTTCAACCATCGGATCTATCTTTTCTTCAGCAATCCCTCCAACCGTAAAACCCTCCGCTACACCTGGATGCAGCCCGACGGCAAGCCCGCCACCACCCTGACCGTCACCGACCCGCTCGGCGAAACAGATATTCAGGAAGAGGTGTGGAACATCGTCTTCATTGGCGGCGCTGAGCACCTCACCGTCTACTTCCGCAGCTGGACCTATGCCCACACCTTCGAGGGGGCCTGCATGGACCACTACCATCGGTGGTGGCGCAGCATCCCACCCTCCCCTATCGACGACTGGACCCGTGGCTATACGTTTAGCGCGGTCGGGCATCTGAACGGCAAGGACTATCTGATTGGCGGAACCTACGGCCGGGTCTCGCTCTGCGAGATCGGTGATCCCTACGGTCCCGCGTTCGAGAACCTCGGCGAGTTCAGCGATCCGCGCGTGCGCTCGACCTGGACGGTGCTTCAGGACTTTCCGCAGCCGAAGATAACACCGAGTGCCGCGGGCACGGTGAGCGATGGCAACCTGGTCCTCGCCATCCATGGCGATCCTGGTGTGACTCGCTGGACGAAGCACGTACCCGGCACGGCTATTACCTGGGTCGCGGCCCTCTCCAGTGTCCGCCCGGCGATGATGGTGAAGTCGAGGGACCTTCTCTACGTCTATGGCCGCACCACGCCGAACACCGGTTGGGTCTATCGCGTCGTCGAGTATGCCGGGAGCGTCGTTGGCGCGCGGGCCCAGGGCTCGCTCAACCTGCGCGTGGATCTGCTCGCCCGCCAGCCGCTTGGCGGAATTTATGCGGAACTCGCCGCCTATCGCACCCGGCTGACCCAGGCGTACGCCGCGGTCACGACCGGTGATTTCGCCCGGCTGCATCTCGACGAGTGGTACCTCTTCGTGCCCCTCGCTGCCGCTGCTCGCCTGGGCGACCTCCGGCGCTACCAGGACGCTCTCAACTGGCTACACCTGCTCTACTATCCCTACCGCGCTCTCGACAGCGAGCGCGTCATCTACTCGCCGATGGCGTCGGGCACGGCAGCCACACCGGAGAAGACCCGCGCCTGGCTCGACGATCCGCTCAACCCCCACGCGATCGCCGGCATGCGAAGTGGCGCCTACCGGCGCCATGTCCTGGCCGGGTACGTCGAAACCCTGCTCGACTGGGCCGACACCGAGTTCTCCCGGGATACGGCCGAATCCATTGCCCGCGCCCGCGAGCTCTATGAACTGGCAGAAGATCTTCTCGGCATCGAAACAGCGCCCGATCCGTGTGTCGCGGCGTGGCGAGACATCCTGATAGCGATTACCGGGTCGCACACCGTTCAGCAGGCGCGCACCTTTCTCCTGGTCCTGCGTCCGCTCCGGGACTCTCACGATTCGGTCACGGTTGGCGACCTGGAGACCATTCTGGCCATCCTCCGCAAGGACGACACCTACGAGGAAATGCTCAACGCCGTCAATGCCGCTGTCTCAGCGATCCTGGCCGAGCCAGAACCCGGGCACCCCAGCCAGAAGATCCTGGAGGTCTTTTCAGAAGCGCACCGACAGCGTGGAACACGTATCCAAGCTCGAGGACTCCTTTGTCCGGCATCTCGGCACGAGCATGCTCACTATCGACGCCTCGACCACAATCACCCTCGACGGTGACGGCGCAAACGGGCTCGGCGAGCTTTCGATCGCCACGGCGATGCCGCTCAACGCCGCTGCCGGCTTCTGCATACCGCCCAACCCGATGGTCGACGTTCTCGGCTGGCGCATCGGAGCCAACCTCGAGAAGCTCCGTACCTGCCGCAACATCGCCGGCATGCGTCGCGCCGTGCTCACCTACGCCCCTGGCGCGGATCCGGCCGGGCTGGTTCAGGCCGCCGCGGCGGGTGAAGACATCGAGGCCGCCGTCCCCAGCGAGCCCCCACCCATCTACCGCTTCAGTTACCTCATCGAGCGTGCCCGCTATTACGCCGATGTGGCCCGCCAGCTCGAGAGCCAGCTTCTCAACGCCTTCGAACGGGAAGACCAGGAGAAATACACCCTGGACAAGGCCAGACAGGATCAGGCATTGGCGCGGGGCAACAAGACGCTCCACGATCTGCGGGTCAAGGAGGCCACGGATGGGGTCACCCTGGCTCAGCTCCAGCGCTACCGGGCCTCGTTCCAGAAAGAGCACTTCAGCTCGCTCGTGCTGGCGGGATGGTCAGACTATGAAGAGGAAGCCGTCAACCACCTCTGGGTGGCCCATGACTGGGCGATCGCCGGCACTGTCGTTGGCGGCATCGGCTCCCTCGCCGGCGCCGCCGTCGGGGCCATCTTCGGCTCGCCCGGCGGACCCGCCGGCATGTCGGCGGGCGCCATCGCCGGTGGTATCGCCGGCGCCATCGCCGGCGGCGGCCAGGCTATGCAGGGCATCGCCAACGTGCACTCCATCGCCTCACAGGCCCGCGGCATGCAGGCCACCTTCCAGCGGCGCGATCAGGAGTGGCGCTTCCAGAGCGCTCTCGCCGGGTGGGACGTCCAACTCGGCGACCAGGGCATCGTCCTTGCCAACGACCGCGTCGCGATCAGCGGCCAGGAGCGCGAAATCGCCCTTTTGCAAGAACAGTTCGCGCGGGAAGTGATCGACTTCCTCGGCAATAAGTTCACCGGAGTCGAGCTCTGGCGTTGGATGGGCAAGACTCTTCGCCGCTACTACCGCGACCATCTCACCTACGCCACCGTGACCGCCCGCATGGCCCAACGGGCGCTCGAATTCGAGCGCCAGGAGTCGATCCCGATCATCGCCGCCGTCTATGCCGAGCGGGAAAAGCGCGATCTCCTCGCCGCGGAGCACTTGCTGACCGACATCAACACGCTCGACCAGCACCGTCTCACCACCGAGCAGCGGCGCAAGGAGCTCACCAAGACCTTTTCTCTTTCCCAGCTCGACCCGATCGGCTTCAATGCCCTCCGTGAGGGGCACGGCATGGCCTTCACCACCCTGATGAGCCATTTCGACCGTGATTTCCCCGGTCACTACCTGCGACTCCTCAAGAGTGTCAGCCTAACCGTCATCGCCCTGGTCCCGCCCAACGAATCGATCCAGGCCACCCTTTCCAATGCCGGCATCTCCCGCGTCATGGTCGGCCCCCCGTTCGACACGCCGAAGGTGATTCAGCGCGTGCCGGAATCGATCGCTGTCACGGCCGCCAACAACGGGACCGGGCTTTTCGAGCTGCGCTTCGACGACCCAATCCTGTTGCCCTTCGAGGGCGCCGGCGTCGAAACGAGCTGGATCCTCGACCTCCCGCGCGGCGCCAACCGCTTCAGCTTCGATACCCTC
>JAHWJF010000336.1 GCA_019348515.1 Chloroflexota bacterium
CCCGGCCGGTTGTAGCCGCGAGGCGCCGGGGGTCCTCGCGATTGCTCGATCGCCTCCTCTCTTTACCGGGCGCATGCGATTACCAACGGTTGGTCGGCGCGCCCCATTCCGGCCAGTGGCGGAGCGGGACTTAGGGATCACAGGCAGAGCAAGGCACGCGGTATTTGGCTCTTGGGGCGAGAATGCATGGTGTCGGGGAGTCCCGATTGAGGATGCTGCAGCGATGCTGCGAGGGAGGCCGCTCACACACCACTCCTGTTTGGCGCCAAGGCGAGCAGCTTATCACAATTGGGAGAAAGTAGAAATCATCGGGCCCGGCGGGTATCCGTTCAGATAGAGCGAGGTGCGGGCACCCTGGAGTGATACGACTATTAGCAACGTCCGAGTCTGCGCACGGCCTCTACCACTCGGACCGTGATGCTCGCTGAGATGGAGTCCCTACACCTTGGTCTCCCCCAACTTCTCCAGCAGCAACGTCTCGGCGACGATCATGCGCTGCAGCTCGCCCAGGTCGAGGCTTTCGTTGGCGGCGTGGACCTGGGAATGTTGGTCGCCGGGTCCCCAGACAACGAACTCGGCGTCTGGAGCCAGCTTCTGCAGCGTGGTCAGCAACGGGATGGTGCCGCCGGAGCCGGTCACCTTGGGCTCGGTCTCGAAGGCCTCGGCGGCTGCCTCCCGGGCGGCGGCGAAGACCGGTCCCGCCGTCCTGCCCATGAAGGCATTGCCGGTGTGTACCGGCGCGGTGACGACCTCCACCCCCCACGGTGCGGAGGCGTGCAGATGCTCCATCAGCAGCCGGAGCGATTCATCGGGGTCGGAGCCCGGCGCGATACGCAGTGAAACCCGCGCCTTGGCCTCCGGCATAAGGCTGTTGGAGGCACCCTCGGTCGGCGTGGCATCGAGACCGATAACCGTCACCGACGGTTTGGCCCAGAGGCGCGAGGCGAGCGTCCCGGTGCCCATCAGCTTGACCCCCGGCAGCACGCCGGCCGCCGCCCGGTAGTCATCCTCCGGGATACCGCCGCCCTCCCACTCGAAACGGGTGAGACCGGGGATGGCCACGTCACCGTGCTCGTCGAGGAGGCTGTCCAGGATGCGGATCAGCGCCATGAGGGCATCGGGAGCGGCGCCGCCGTAGGAGCCGGAGTGGGCCATGCCTTTGAGTGTACGAACGGTAACATCGCAGGCGGCAATACCACGCAGCGCGGCCGTCAGTTCTGGCTCGCCCGCTTTCATATTCCCGCCGTCGTTGATGACGAAGGCATCGCAGCGCACCAGGCCGGGATTGGCGGCGATGAGGGTCTCCAGGTTGCTCCCCGTCTCCTCCTCCCCCTCCATCAACACCTTGACCCCGACGGGAGGCTCCCCGCCGAAGAGACGCAGCGTGGCGGCGATGATCATCACGCCCGACTTGTCATCGGCAGCCCCGCGACCGTAGATCCGCTCATCGCGGATCTCCGGCTCGAACGGCTCCATATCCCACCCCTGCTCCATGGGCGCGGGCTGAATGTCGTAGTGGGCGTACAGGAGGATGGTGGGCGCTCCTGGAGGAGCCGAAATCTCCGCGAAGACGGCGGGGTAGCCGCCGGGGACGTCGAGCAGCCGCGCGCCGGGGACTCCATAGCGCTCGAGGAGATCGACGACCGCCTCCGCCGTCTGCATGACCGGCTCAGGCGGGAACCCGGGAAAGGCGCATGAGGGTATGCGGACCAGGGCGGCGAGATCCTCGGTCACGTCCGCCATGATCCCCTCGGCGAGCGTGCGGACGGTTTCCACGGGCATAGCGACTTCCTCTCAATCGCGCGATGACGAACTCCGGTGGTCGTATAGCAGGACCCGGGCCGAGCCAGAGGAGACGGTTCCTTCGGACTGAGCGTTGCCTCAATCCAGAAAATGCTGTCCCAGGTCCCGGAAGCGCTCCAGCACAAGCAGCGTTCCTGGACCGGCGCCGCCGTTGACGTCCTGATGCTCGAGGCGCCAGGTGGCGTGATGCGGGATGAACACCGCGTTGAGCCCAATCCCCAGCGCCGGGTTGATGTCCGATTTCGGCGAGTTGCCGATCATCCAGGTCCGCGCAGGATCGACCTCCAGCTCTGTCACAAGCGCGCGGTAGGCCGCGGCGTCCTTTTCCGGGACGACGGCGGCATGCCGGAAATAGCTCCCCAACCCTGAGCGGTCGATCTTCAGCCGCTGCTCCTCGGGATGCCCCTTCGTCATCAGCGTGAGATCGTGCCGCTGGGCCAGGAGCGCGAGTGTCTCTTCTACCCCGTCGATCAGCTCGATCGGCTGGGACAGGATGCGCTCGCCGAAGGCCATCACCGTGCGCAGGTCAGCTTCGGCGATGTCCCGCTCGGCCAGGTGCTCGTAGCAGAGACGCAGATTCCGGCTGAACGCGGCCGATCCGTAGCCGTGCACGCCGAAGTTGGCCTGCTCGATCTCGTCGAGGACGGCCCGCGCCTCCTCCCGCGTCAGTGTCGAGTGGGCGAGGAAATCGAGAAAATCCTCGATCGCCCGCTCGAAGTGGATGTTGTTCTCCCAGAGGGTGTCGTCAGCGTCGAAGATCAGGTGCTGCAAGGGCATGGGCGTCGTCATGGCAGGGAGTCTACGTCGTATTGAAGCAGATCGGATTCGTCCCCAACTCGCGCGCCACGCCTGACGCATGTTTGCAATCAGGCATGGCCGAGCGTCGTGGGCGCTCCCGGCTCGGCTCAGGTGATGTGGGTTCGCGTGTTCCTGCTGCGGCTCGTCGTGTACGACATCGGCATGGTCGTGCCAGCGCTCGCGTCAGTGTCCACCGTCGCACTGGTGCGCGGCGCGACCGCACTCGCCGGCCGGGCGGTCGCGGTACGGGCAACGCGCGCGTCGCTGCTGCATCACCTTGACACGGGCTGACGTAGAATCATGCGCGATGGCCGACTCACAGGCTCCGCGCACGCGCTACCGCTCGATCATCGCCGACAGCGGCCGCTGGGACGGGTTCGCGTTCCGTCCCGGCGACGTCGTGATCAGCACCCCGCCGAAGTGCGGCACCACGTGGACGCAGATGCTGTGCGCGCTGTTGATCTTCGACGGACCCGAGTTCCCGGCGCCGCTCGACGAGGTGTCGCCCTGGCTCGACATGAGCAACCGCCCGCTCGCCGAGGTGACGGCGGCGCTCGCCGCCCAAACACATCGCCGCTTCATCAAGACGCACACACCCCTCGACGGCCTTCCGCTGCACGCCGATGTCACGTATCTCGTGGTCGGCCGCGATCCGCGCGACGTCGCCATCTCGTACGAGCATCACGCCGCCAACATGGACTTCGAGCACTTCCTGGAGCTGCGCGCGGCGGCCGTCGGCAACGAGGACCTCGCCGAGCTGCCGGAGCGCCGCGTCCCGTCCGGGGACCCGGTCGAGCGGTTCCGGACCTTCGTCGCCGACGCGACGCTGGGGGGGCCGCCGTCGCTCGCGTCCGTGCTGCATCACCTCGACACGGGTTGGCAGCGCCGGCACGATCCGAACGTCGCCCTCTTTCATTACGCCGACTTGAAGGCCGACCTCGCGGGTGAGCTGCTCCGCCTGGCGCGCGTCCTCGGGATCCCCTGCTCATCGGACCGCGCGCGTGAGCTCGCGCCGGAGGCGAGCCTGACGCGGATGCGCGAGCGCGGTGCCGACGTCGCGCCGAGCGCGTCGCAGGAGAACTGGAAGGACGTGCGCGCCTTCTTCCGGAGCGGCGGAACCGGCGAGTGGCGCGCGCGCCTCTCCGCCGCTGACCTTGCCGCGTACGAGGCGCGGGTCGCGGAGCTCGTAGGCTCGGATCTCGCCGCCTGGGCGCACGGCGGCCGGCTCGCTTCGGGCGTCGAACCCGAACGCTGACACGACCTCGCGCTACCGCGTCGTCGTGGACCGCCGGTTCGCGTGCCCGTCTTATCGGGTAATACCGTGCGCCACCAGACCTGGCCGCAAAGATGTGAATAATGTCGAGGCGAGGGGTGGGATGCCGCTGTCCTGCACTCTGTCAAATCAGAGGTGAGAGCCGGTGGAGTTGCTTCTCATCGAGTTTGCAGACTGACCCGAATATTAGTCGCCTCCTGCGCCGGCGATGCCAATTGGCCCCGCGCTGCCGGCAGGGACGGCCTCGGGCGCCGGGATTCCTGCCTCTGGACCGAGTTGGCCCTTGTAGGAGCCGCGTACGAGCTGACGCAGGAGGAGGACGAATTCGTCGTCATCCCGGCCGCCGGAGAGCCAGACCGTGAGCGGCCGGGCGCCCGCGACGCCCTGCAGCCGCACGCCGCCGCGCCGCCGCGCGACTCCGCCGAACTCGGTCCAGCGCCGGAATGGCGTCCAGGCGGCACGGATCCCCTGCGAGGTCATCATGTAGCGCACCGGCAGGGCCAATAGCAGCGCCAGCAGCGTCGTGACGAGCAGGACGGTCAGCGGGCCGATCTTCCCCAACGCGAGCAGGACAACCGCGAGGACGAAGATGAGTACAGCCGCTGGGCCATGCATGCGCAACCTCCCCAGCACGGAGAGGGTCTCCCGGCCGACCAGGTTACCGGAAGCCCGTTCCCCCCAGGGGACCCAGACCCGGGAGAAGAGAGCAAGGGTGACGGCGATCAGAATGAGTTCCAGTGTGTTCACGTTCAAGTCAGTGATCCCCAGGGAAGGGTCCATGATGTATCCACGCCGCTCAGTAAATGCCCGCGCGGTCGCACGTTCAGCTACCAGTTCAGGTGGACTCGCAAGAGTAGTTCCCGCGCCAGCCGGGCATCGCGGGCGCCCGCGTCCGTACGTAATACAAACGACCCGTCGCGGCGGCGCGTTCCGGCCCGGCGTCCGGTGCCGGAGA
>JAHWJF010000337.1 GCA_019348515.1 Chloroflexota bacterium
CGTGCTCGCTCATGGTCCCCGCGACCTACCCGCCCGACAGCGGACGATGCGCGACACTGTCGCCTGGAGCTACAACCTCTTGAGCGCTGAGGAACGGGCCATGTTTCGGCGGCTGTCGGTCTTCATGGGCGGGTTCACCCTGGAGGCTGCCGAGGCGGTTGCCGGTGTGGGGGAGAGCCCGGGGTTTGACGCGCTAGACGGGGTCGCTGCCCTGGTCAACCACAGTCTGGTGCGGCCGTCTCAGGCGGTCGGCGGCGATTCGCGGTTCGAGCTGCTGGAGACGATCCGTGCCTACGCACTGGAGCGCCTGGCCGAGAGCGGCGAGGAGACTCGAGCGCGAAACGCCCACGCGACGTACTTCGCCGGCCTGGCCGCGGAGGCATGCACCGCCTTCGAGGGCGCCCAGCGGGCGAGCGCCCGAGAGCGGGTCGTTCGCGAGCACGACAACCTGCGGGCCGCGCTGGCGTGGGCCGTGGAACGCGGGGACGCCGAGGTGGCCCAACGCCTGGCCATTCACCTGTCTCGATTCTGGGTCGTCCTTGGCCACATGGCCGAAGGCCGTGTCTGGCTCGACCGGGTGGTGGCGCTCGAAGGCCCTGCGGCGCCGGAGACCCGCGCTGAAGGGCTCTGCTGGGCGGCCCAGTTCGCGAGCCACCAGGATGACGTAGAGCAGGCCGAGCGCCTGGCGACCAAGGCGCTGGCCGTCGCTCGGGAGGGCAGCTACGACCGGGGGGTGGCGATGGCGCTGCACCAGCTCGGCCAGGTGGCGCACCGGCGCGGTAACCTGGATGCGGCGGCGGCGCGCTTCGAGGACGCCGTCGCCCGCTTTCGGCGCCCAGGCGAGCCGATCTACGAGGGCGCCACGCTGCGCGACCTCGGCGTTGTCGCCGGCGCTCAGGATGAGCACGACCGGGCGACGGCCTATCACAAGGAGGCGCTGGAAGTCTGGCGCCGGCTGGACCACCCGTGGGGAGTCCCCGCCGCTCTGCGTGACCTGGCCGACGAGGCCTTGTGCCGCGGGGACGCGGTGGCCGCGCTGCCCCTCTACCGAGAGAGCCTCGGGCGGTGGCGCCTACTCGGGAAAAAGCTGCATGTCGCCGGCTCCCTGCTCGGTCCGGCGACCGTGGCATTGGAGGGCGGGCAGGCCGAGCGTGCCGCGCGGCTGCTGGGGGCCTCGGCGGCACTCCACGAGGAGATTGGCGCCGTTCCGCCGGCAGTCCTGCCAGGCGATCTGGGGAACCGGCAGGAGCGTGCGCGGGCGGCGCTCAGTGAAGAAGCGTTCGCGGCGGCCTGGGCAGCGGGACGCGCCTTCTCGGTCGACGAGGCCATCGCCGACGCGTTGGCGGTCGCGGCACCGGCGCCGACCTCTCCGGCCGGGCCGGTGATCCCTGCCGCCGAGGAGGACTATGGCCTGACCCGGCGCGAGCGGGACGTGCTGCGGCTGTTGGCGGAGGGCCGGCCGAACCGCGATATCGCCGATGCGCTCTCCATCAGCCCGCGGACCGTTGGAAAGCACGTCGAGGGCATCCTCGCCAAGCTCGGAGTCGAAAGCCGGACCGCCGCGGTCGGCTACGCCCTGCGGCACCGCCTCCTCTAACGGTCGCTGGGCCGGTCAACGCCCAGTGGTGCCGGCCAGCCAAGGCACCGGCGGCCACCCCGCTCTCGCCAGGGCCGCGACTTCCGCTAGTCATGCCACTGCGCGCGATCCACCCGGCTTAGATGGAAGGCGTCGTCGGCGCATGGCAAAGCAAGGCGATACGCGCGTACTGCGTTCCTGCCGCTTTAGAACGTGCGGCCTAGCGGCTGGTCCCATGGTTGCGGCGCTGCCACCCGGATCAACTCGTCCTCGTTGTCGCGGGCGTAGAGGTATAGGTGGGCGAAGAACTCGGCTTCTGGCAAGGGATAAGTCGGGTTGATGCAGAGATAGGGGTGCCGCCACGGCGGCTGCACCCCCGGATCGCAGCGGACCTCGATGCGGCGTCCGATCCGGAGGCGATAGGTGACGCCGGGAAAGCGACTCGACGACAGATCGACATAGCCAACGCGCCGGACCTTGGTCCAGACGTCGTCACCGACAGTCAGCCGGGCGATCTCCTCGGCTCGGTCCCGTGCCGCGTCGTAATCGCGACTGGAGAAGCCGAAGCCCGCGCTGCGCTTTGGCAGGTGATCCCAGCGGTAACGCCAAGGCCATTCCACGGCGTCGCTCTGAGCATCCGGCAGTTCGTTGTCGTGGAAGACCCTGCTGCCCTCGACCAGGTCGGCTCCGCGCAACCAGTCGAGGAGACGCCGGGTGGCCTCTGCAATCCCCATCGTCCTACGCATTCTTTGCCGCACCAGTAGCAAACACGCGGGCGAGACCGCGCCCGTGATCCGTCGCGGGACTCAATTCACGGCGTCCCAGCGACGGGAGGGTTCGCAGGGCCACGGCGCGCCGTGGCCCTGCCCAGCAAGCGGTCCGCCTCGGATCAGCCGCCGGCGATCGGAGCGACGATCTGGTATTCCTCGGCCGCGGGGTCAAACGTGCCGCGGTCGAGGACATGCACGCCGTCGACCTTCTTCGAGATCGCGCAGCCGGCCGCGCGGGCCTCGCGCAGGATTCGCTCGGCTTCTACGATCGTGTCGCGGGCCTCGTCCGTGTCGGTCGTGCTCCACTCGACGACCTGATGGCCGCGGCGGTTGGCGACGATGATGCGTCCCATGTCGGTCTCCTTTCCTTGCCCGACGGACTCGGGAGGGTTGGGGGTGTCCGGGAGCAAACCGCCGCGGTGGCGGGTCGACCGGACGACGGAAGGGGTTGGCCGGGGGCCAACACAATAGTCTCCCCGGCTCGTTTCCACTCTACTCCCGTTTTCCACGGCGGGCAAGGGGGTACAGTAACGAGGCTCGTCGTTGCCTTAGCGGAGCCCCTTGGCACGATCGCCGTCAACGCTGGCCGGTCTGCCGGGTCGCACGCTACCCGTCGTACCCGGCCTGGCATGGCCCCTGCTTCGCGGCGGGTAGTGCGCGGTACGGCGGCGCAGCGGTTAGGAGATGCCCATGGGGGACCGGCCAAAAGACCTCAACCCCTATCTCATTGAACACGTACGCGATGCTCTCGCCCATGATCCACGCGTCGGGGAGCTTGACGTCGTGGTCGAGATCGATGGTGAAACAGTCGTGCTGAGCGGCACGGTTGCCACGGCGGATCGCCAGGAAGCGGCCGCCGACGCCGTCCGCGACCTGCTGCCGAATCATCACGTTCGCGATGAGACTGAGGTCGCGGATTTCGTCGAGCCGACCGAGGTGGAGCACCTCCCGTGATCCGCATCGCGGCGATGGCCGACGTTCACTTCGGCACTGACGCGGTCGGTACCCTCCGACCGCATCTGGTCCGTCTCGCGGAGCAAGCCGACCTCTTGCTCATCGCCGGCGATCTCACGCGTGTCGGAGATCCGGCCGAGGCGACGATTCTGGTTGACGAGCTGCGCGATGTGCGCGTGCCGATCGTGGCCGTGTTGGGTAACCACGACTATCACACGGACCGGCCGGCCGCGGTCACCAATGTGCTTGCCGGTGCGGGCATCACGGTACTGGAGGGGAACAGCATTTCCTTCGATATCAATGGCATCCGGGTTGGCGTCGCCGGTGTCAAAGGATTCGGCGGCGGCTTCCCGGGCGCCACCGCCAGCGATTTTGGTGAGCCAGAGATGCGGGCCTTCGTCGGCCACACCAAGGAACGGGCGGCGCATCTCGAGTCGGCGTTGCGCTCGCTTGAGTGCGACCGCCGCATCGCGCTTCTGCACTACGCGCCGGTGCCTGAGACGTTGCAGGGCGAGCCAGTGGGAATTTATCCGTTCCTCGGCAGTTATCTGCTCGCGGAGGCGATCGATCGGGTCGGCGCCGACCTGGTACTGCATGGCCACGCTCATCATGGAAGCGAGCAGGGGGTGACGGAAGGGGGCGTTCCGGTTCGGAACGTGGCGCAACCAGTCCTTCGCCGCGCGTATGCACTCTTTTGCTTCGACGGGACGGACAACCGCGTGCCGGTCGAGCTGCCATCACCGCCGGAGCTCGCCGGCTGGCGCTACAACGCGCACTAGGCAACGCGCGGTGAGCACACACCCGGACACGCATGGAAAACCAATCGAGGTGTACGCCGCGCCGGAAGACATTCTGTCGCCCGAAACGGCCGCGTTCTACAGAGCGATGGTTGAGGCCCTGTACGCCGCCGATCTGCCCTTCCTAGTCGGTGGCGCCTACGCCTTTGCCCGCTATACCGGTATCGAGCGCCACACCAAGGACTTCGACGTTTTCGTCCGGGAGGCAGATGTCGAGCAGGCACTGACGGCGCTCGGTGCTGCTGGCTGCGCCACGGAGCTGACTTTTCCCCATTGGCTTGGCAAGGCGTATTGCGGTGCCGACTTCATCGACGTCATCTTCAGTTCTGGCAATGGGCTGGTCAGGGTGGACGAGGAGTGGTTCGCCAACGCCGTCGAAGACGAGGTTCTAGGGCTCCCGGTGCGCTTGATTCCACCGGAAGAAATGCTCTGGTCGAAGGCGTTCGTCATGGAGCGCGAGCGCTACGACGGGGCGGATATCAACCACCTGCTACGCGCCAGGGCCGCCGACCTCGACTGGCCGAGATTGCTGCAGCGCTTCGGTGAGAACTGGCCGGTCCTGCTCAGCCACCTCGTGCTGTTCGCGTACGTGTACCCCGCCGAGGCGGCGAATGTCCCTGACTGGGTCCTTCATGAGTTGCTTGAGCGGGTTCCAACGGCTTTCCACCCTGCGTCTGATACCGATCGCATCTGCAGGGGGCCGCTTATCTCTCGTGCCCA
>JAHWJF010000338.1 GCA_019348515.1 Chloroflexota bacterium
CAAGCGGAGCGATCGCCTCGAGCCTTGGCTACGAGGACAACAACTCGATGCCAGTGGACGAGGCATTCGGCGCGGTCGCCCGGATTGCCCGAAACGTCGCGATCCCGGTTACCGCGGACCTGGAGGCCGGCTATCACCTTTCACCGGCGGAGTTCGTCGCCCGCCTCCTTGACGCGGGAGCCGTCGGATGCAACGTGGAGGATGCCGATCATGATGCCGGCAGCGGGCTCGTTCCTGCCGAGCGGCACGCTGATTGGCTGCGGGCTGTGAAGGATGCCGCGGCGGAGCGAGGTGTCGACATCGTGATCAACGCCCGCCTGGACGTAATGCGTCAGACGGGAGACGAGGCCGCGCTCTTCGACGAGGCGGTGCGCCGAGCCGGCCGCTATCTCGAGGCTGGGGCCGATTGCGTGTTCCCCGTCAATATCGCGACCGACACCCGGATCGCTGATTTCGTCGCCCGGGTCAATGGACCGGTGAATATCCTGGGCGCCGGAGCCCTGCCCCTCCCGCGCCTGGCGCAACTTGGAGTCGCCCGCGTGAGCTATGCGGGCACCTTGATGCGTAAGACCTATGCACGTATGGAGGACGACCTCTCCGACATCGCACGCGTATCCAGCGCGCTGGTCTGAGGATCTCGACCAGCAGGGCGTTTCAACCGGCGCCAAGACGTCGGCGATCTGCCGGCATAGGTGACCAGCAATGGCGACGACACGCTCTTCGTCAAATCGACACCCAGAGGGTGCCCGGCCCTGCCGCAGGGAGAGGGGCTTTGGCAGCGATTGCCTGCCTTCAGGAGCGCGCCGATGGACCGCCCTCGTGGCCCCAGCGACGTAGGAGTTGCTCGGCCTCCCCGGTGAGCTCGTGCACGATCTCGGCCGCCGGCTGCACGCGCGTGACGCCGCCCACCGACTCGCCGGCCCAGTGCGGCATCGCCTCGATGGCGCCGGTCACATGGCGGGTGACCGTCAGTTTCTGGAATCGGCGCACGGGTACCCGGTCGCCGGAGGTCGGATCGACGAACTCGCCGACGACGTCGCCCTGGAACGCCTCGGCAGCCGCGACGGAGGAGCGCAGCGCCCGGTGGGGAGCGCCAGGGTAGTCGAGCGCGAAGGTGTCGCCGCGGACGGTATCCGTGGGCTGGGCGGCGATCAGCGCTTCGACGTAGCGAGGATGGGCCTCCGCCTCCTCCGCCGCCACGAAGCGCGTGCCGATCCGCACCCCATCGGCCCCGGCCGCCAGCACCGCGGCCAGCGCCCGGCCGCTGCCGATGCCCCCGGCGGCGAGCACCGGCACCTCGACAGCGGAGAGAACGGCATCGAGTAGGGCCAATAGACCGATCCGGCCCCGTCCGTGGCCGCCGGCCTCGATGCCCTGGGCAATGATGAAATCGCAGCCGGCGTCGGCAGCGGCGCGAGCTTCCTCTTCGGAGCACACCTGCCAGCTGACCAACGCGCCGCCGGCGTGGGCAACCTCGACCAGCGTCGGGTCAGGGTCGGCGTAAAAGAAGTCGACAACCCGCGCTCGCTCGGCGGCGGCGGCGACGCAATCGTGAGCCGAGGCCGCGTCGACCATCAGTAGGAAGAAGTGGGCTCCGATGGCGCCGGCACTTGTCCGGCGTGCCTGGTCGAGTTTCACGGTGATGAGGTCCGGTGGGTCACCGGTCATCGACACCATCCCCAGCCCTCCGGCCTCAGCCACGGCCGCGGCCAGGCGGGGACTGGCACAACCGCCAATTGGTGCTTGCTGGATCGGCACCGTGCAGCCGACCAACTGCGTGAAACGCGTCTTCAGCATCGGTGTCCTCCGTTCGCTTGATACGGGGATTGCCTATCGCTCAGTCCTGGCCCGTGAGTCCTGTGGCACTACCAGCGCCGCCACGATTCAGAGCCAATGATGCCGGTGACGCCGCGCTGACGTACTGCTTGCCAACCTGCTACTCCCCGTGTTTCTTGGCAAGCCGCATCCGCGCCAGCCGCACCAATTCTTGGGTGTTGGGCAGGATACCAACGACATCAGTGCGGCGCCTGACCTCCTTACGCCGCCGCTCTCGTGGGCTGGTACTTCAGGCTTGTCGCCCGCGAACAACCGCTTCCAGTTCGCAATCACCGGCGCGTTGTCGCCAGCATCATTGGCATCAATTGCCTGTACGGCGAGATTGAGACCCAGCACGAAGCGGCTGCGAGCGGTCGTCCGCTGCGAATTAGTCTTCAGGAAGACCTGCATCAGGTCCGTGCCGGGACTTGGATCGGGGACGGTGAGCCCTTTATCGAGCCAGTTGATGGCGGAGTTGAAAAAGCTGTATCGGCCATGGGCATAGTCTGGACGTGCTGCGTAGAAGATGTCTCGCGCCCACATCTCGAGGAAACAGCCGCGCATGCCATAGTCATAAGCGTAGTTCCAGTGCTTGATGATCTTTGCAACGGGCACAAGCCGTCCACCCGCCTCAGATCGCGCATTCGTTTTGCTCACCTCCGCCACGTGTTGCTTCGGATTGCTCTGCAACCAGTGATTCCCTGATGTATTCGGGATGATGTAGCCAATTCCGGAGGTGAAGGCCGGCACGACGTCAATGTGATTGTGATCGAACTGGACGGCGATAGCCTGCCCGCTGCGGCTGATGTCGCTTCGTGGGTACCTAACTTTCAGGAGCCTTCTACCTCGTTCGAGAAGGTTCGCCGGGCCAGACACTCTTGGTCTTTGTAGCCACGGATCCACTTCCTGTCGTACCGGTTTCCGCCTATCATCGCGGGATGAGCCTGGCCACGTTCGTTCTTCGCTATCTGCCTCCGTCGCCCGCCCGAGTCCTGGAGATTGGATGCGGACCCGTTGGTGACCTCACCTATGCGATCGCGGCGGCCGGGTATGAGATCGTCGCCGTCGATCCGGTGGCTCACGCGGGACCGCTATTCCGCCCCATCCCGTTCGAGGACTTCACCGAGCCGGGGCCGTTCGATGCCGTCGTCGCCTCACTGTCAATGCACCACATCACGGACTTGACGCGAACCGCCGATCACATCGTCGATCTCCTCGTCCCAGGTGGGCGGTTCATTGTGGAAGAGTGGGACCGCGAGCGACTGCTCGACGAGGCGACGGCGCGCTGGTATTTCCACCAACGGCACGCCGCCGCGGCCACGGGTCTGCTCGCCGGGGATGCGCCATTGACTCCTCGCTTTGAGGATTGGCGCCGCTCCTGGCTCGCTGACCATGGCGATCTGCATGGCTACGCGGCGATGCGCGCCCAGCTCATGGCGCCGTTCCGGGAACGGTTCTTTACCTGGAGACCGTATCTCTATCGCTACGATCTTCACGAGAGCCTGGAACCGCTGGAGCGAGCGCTGATCGAGGAGGGAGCCATCCAGGCCACCGGCTTCCGCTGGGTTGGGGAGCTCGACCCGCCGTCGTGAGCGAGCGCCCCATGCAGCCTGGTTATCCGGACCACCCCGGTTCTGGAGAAGTCGAGCTGGGCGGAGGCGAGCCGGACACCGGCGAGGTAATCCTCTACCTTAATTCTCCTACTGGACGAAGATCTGGCGCACATCGGGGATTGGACGACCCGGTCTCCGAACGGCCAGTCTTCGATACTTCGATTTTCGATAGGTCACGCCCCGAAAAGAAGTAATCCGGCGCGATATGACATAACTGACACGATTCCCGGGCTTGTGAGGCGTTCTTCAGAACGGTACAGGACCTTGATACCTTCACGCGGCCTGCGCGTCATTTCATCATCAGGCGCGTTATTCGCAGTGTTCGCACAGTCTGTATATTCCGGGTGGGCACGTGCATTGGGCGGCATGGGGGCATCATGAAGGACTACGAGCCGATTCAGAGTTTTGGCGAGGATAGCGCCGAAACGTACGATGACTCCAGCCGCGGGGATGAAGACGCAACGGTCCTGTTCCTGGAGCACCTCGCGCGGGGCGGACCGGCGCTGGAGTTGGCGATCGGCACCGGCCGGATTGCGCTACCGCTCGCGGCTCGAGGCGTTCCCGTCGACGGTATCGATTTCTCGCCCGCGATGGTCGCCAAGCTTCGCGCCAAGCCCGGTGGCGACCAAATCCCGGTCACGATGGGCGACTTTGCCGACGTCCCCGTCTCCGGCGCCTACCGATTGATCTTCGTCGTGTTCAACACACTCTTCAATCTACTCACCCAGGACGACCAGGTGCGCTGTTTCGAGAATGTCGCCGCCCATCTCACCGATGACGGGGTCTTTGTCGTGGAGGCGTTCGTGCCGACGTACCTGACCCGCTTGCGCGACGACCAGTATGTGGATGCGGAACGCATCGACGTTGGCGAGGTGCGGTTGGACGTCGGTCGCCATGACCCCGTGGCGCAACGTCTCGATGAGAGCCACGTGGTCCTATCCAGCGCGGGTGTGCGTCTCTATCCGATCGTCGCACGGTACGCCTGGCCGAGCGAGCTCGATTTGATGGCGCGCATCGCGGGGTTGCGCCTCAAGAACCGCTGGAGCGGCTGGGAACACGAGCCATTCACCGCCGCGAGCCGGAGGCACGTCTCGGTCTATGGGCGCTGAGCATCCGGGACCCATTGCGGTTCGATCTTCGACTTCGATTTGCGATGGATCTCGATCAGAGGTTCAGTTCGGACACTCTTTGATGGCAGTGCACCTGAACTGCGCAAACGAAAACAACCCGGGGAGGTGGGTGGCACGGCAGGCCGGAGCGAAGCAGAGGAGATCTTGAGGCCTTGACACCCACCCGGGGCAGCGCCGTCACGCGGGTGATCGGTCGCGACCTCCGCACGATCCCCACCCCCCGCCGCCATGTCACGCCTGTTCACCGGCAATCCCCC
>JAHWJF010000339.1 GCA_019348515.1 Chloroflexota bacterium
CGACACCGATCACCAGCCTACCGCAGTGTGACAGATCACGCTGGACGGACTACTAAGTGCCGCGATAGAGAGGAGGTGTCATTCTGAGCCCACAGGCGAAGAATCTCGTCTTTTGCGAACCAGCGCTATTGTGAGACGAGATTCTTCGCGCAACTTGCAGTTCCTCGGAATGACACCTTCGCCGTGTCGCGACGTCCGGCATGACATACATGGACGGGCGCTGTGCTGAGACCGAGAGGCGGCGGGAAATTTGCCTACCGATACATTTCCTATCGACGTCTCGCTCGTGAGCCGGTTGATCGCCGCGCAATTTCCGGAGTGGGCCCACTTGCCCATTACCCCAGTCGAGTTCGGCGGCTGGGACAACCGAACGTTTCATCTCGGCGCGCAGATGACGGTGCGGCTGCCGAGCGCCGCGGCCTATGCCCTGCAAGTGGAAAAGGAACAGCGCTGGTTGCCCAGACTCGCGCCGCACCTGCCGCTGCCCATCCCTGTCCCTCTGGCGATGGGCCGGCCGGGCGAGGGGTACCCCTGGCACTGGTCCATCTACCGGTGGCTCGCCGGTGAGGTCGCGACGACCGAGCGGATCGCCGATCCCCGGCAATTCGCGGTCGACCTGGCGCATTTCCTCATTGCCCTGTACCAGATCGATCCCGCGGGAGGGCCTCCGCCGGGGCCGCACAACTTCTTTCGCGGCGGGTCGCTGACCGTCTATGACGGCGAAACCCGCCAGGCGATTGCCGCCCTCGCCGGAACGGTCGATACCGACGCCGCGACCGCGGTCTGGGACGCCGCGCTGGCGACACCGTGGAGTGACACCCCCGTCTGGGTCCACGGCGACGTCGCGGCAGGGAACCTCTTGGTACGGGACGGCCAACTGAGCGCGGTTATCGACTTCGGTAGTTCGGGGGTTGGCGATCCCGCCTGCGATCTGGCGATCGCCTGGACGCTCTTCGCCGGGGACAGCCGGGAGACGTTCCGCACGGCGCTTCCACTCGACGAGGCGACCTGGGCACGAGGCCGTGGCTGGACGCTGTGGAAGGCCCTCATTACCGTCGCGGACCTCCCCGGCAGCAACGCTCTTGCCGCAAACACGTCTCGACACATCATCGATGACGTGCTTGCCGACCATCAGCGGTTCGCATGACGCGGATGGCGAACATAGTTGATAGGCAACGTCATGGGGCAGGTACAGGACCGATCTGGGAGGCGGGGCGGCAATCCGCGGCATCTAGGGTCCCACAGGTGCGGCGAGGTGGAGACGAGACCTGAGCTTGACAGCGAGCAGAGGTATCGAAGTACGGTGAGCACAACCCGGCACAACCCGGCACAACCCGAGCCGCGCATCCGCTGGTTCGGATCGCCGCGGTCTCGTGGAGGGAAGCTGATGCGTCGCATACCGATAGTGATCACCGTCCTGCTTCTGCTGGCCGCAACCAGTGCACCTGTCCTCGGCCAGACGCCGGGTCCTGCCACTCTTGAAGCGCGTTCCAGCGGCGACCTCGCTGGTGTCGTACCCCTGCCCTTAACCGGCGAGCGGCGGGCGGCCTTCGAGGCTTCCGTCGCCGACCTGATGGCCAAGGCCGGTGTTCCCGGTGGTGCGGTCGCTGTCGTCCAAGGGGGCGAGATCGTCTACCTCGACGGCTTCGGAGTGCGCGAGATGGGCGGGACCGAGGCGGTGACGCTGGACACCCTGCTGATGATCGGGTCGGTTACCAAGCCAATGACGGCGACAATGGCCGCGACGCTGGTCGACGACGGGCGGCTGCGCTGGGACGCGCCGCTGGCTAACCTCCTGCCCGGTTTCGCCACGGCCGACCCAGCGCTCACCGAGCGCCTGATCCTGGCCGACGCCTTCTGCGCCTGCACCGGACTTCCCCGTCAGGACCTCGAGCTGATCTTCAGTGGTGCCGAGTTGACCGCCGAAGCGCTCGTCGCCTCAGTGGCCGGTATTACGCCCACGACTCCCTTCGGGGAAGCGTTCCAGTACAGCAACCAGATGTTCTCGACCGGTGGCTATGCAGCCGCGGCCGCCACCCCGCATGAGAGCGGCCTGTACGATGCCTACGTGGCAGCCATGCGCGACCAGGTGCTGGCCCCGATCGGCATGGTGCGCTCGACATTCGATGACACCGCCGTCGAGGCCGATGGGGACTACGCGCTGCCACATAGCCGGGGCGTGAGCGGCGTTTATCAGCCGCTGTCACTCCCCCAGGAGGCGGCGTTTGTCTCGCCGGTCGCGCCGGCGGGGGGCCTCTGGTCGAGCGCCCGGGAGATGGCGCGCTACCTGCAGACGCTCCTCGGGTACGGCGTCGCTCCGGACGGGACCCGCGTGGTCTCGGCCGAGAACCTCGAGACGACCTGGACGCCGCGGGTAGCTTCCTCACCGGAGGACTTCCCCACGCCGACTCTTGCGGCCGCCTACGCCGGCTACGGCCTTGGCTGGGTCGTCGGCGACTACCACGGGCAGCGGATGCTGAGCCACTCCGGGAGCACACTCGGCTTCGAAGCCCAGGTGGCCATCTGGCCGGAGGCGCAGCTGGGGATCGTGGTGCTGACCAACGCGCAGGGAGCGGAGCTCTCCACCCAGGGGGTGCAGTTTCGTCTGGCGGAGCTGCTGTTCGAGCAGCCGGCCGAGATCGAGACGCTGGTGAGCCAGGGCCTCGATGCCTCCGCGCAGCGGATCGTGGAGTTGCGAAGCCGGCTCGGGGACCAGGTCGATCCGACCGCCGTAGCCCCCTTCCTCGGGCGTTACGACAACCCGGTCCTCGGGGAGGTCTCCCTGGTGCTGCACGAAGGGACGCTGATTCTCGACGCGGGCGAGGTTCGCTCGGAGCTGCGGCCTCAGCTGGACGAGCAGGGGCGAGTGGTCGGCTACGTGGCCACCGATCCGCCGATGGCGCCGTTGCCCGTGATGCTTCGCCAAGAAGGCGGCGCGCCGAGCCTGGTGGTCCCGAACCCGGCCGGCGGCAATGGGTACGTCTTCGCGGCAGCTTCGGAGGCGACACCGAGCGTGCCTTCTCCCCACGACGCGACCCCGGCTGCCCAAGTCGAGCATCCGGTCGTCGGCTCGTGGTGGTCAGCAAATGATGCGCCGGGCCCCGGCGTCCAGACCGCCACCGCCATCTTCCACGCCGATGGCACCTACCTCGAGGTTGATCCAAACATTGGTGTCGGCGTCGGGGCGTGGACAGCTACCGGTGCCTGGACAGCCGATCTCATCGCCGTCTACCAGGATATCGATCCCCATCCAGCCGTGGCGGCACAGGGGACGGTGACGGTTCGGAAAACCGTCGAGGTCGACGAGACGGGCGATGCGTTCACCGGCTTGCTGACCGTCGAGGTGAAGATCCCGGATGGAACCACCGTCTTCACCGCGAGCTACGCCGGACGCGGTACTCGTCTCCAGGTCGAGCCGATCGTGCCGCTCGGCACGCCGTTGGCGGGGACCCCAGTGCCGTAGCGATCGAGTCGGTAGGTGAGTCGCGAGAGACCTCGGGGCGGTGACGCGAGGCGCTGTCGCATAATCCGCTCATGGTGGACTCGCCTGAACAGACGGTCGCCAGCGTCCCGCTCCTGGCGACCAAGCTCTACGCCCCCAGGTCGCGTTCCGGTCTGGTGTCGCGCCCGCACTTAGTCGCGCGCCTGGCTCGGGGAGCCGAGCGTCCGCTGACCATCGTCTCCGCGCCAGCGGGGTTCGGCAAGACCACGCTGCTCGCGGAATGGCTTGCGTCTAGGCGGGCCAGCGATCGAGCCATCGCCTGGGTCTCGCTCGATCCCGGCGACAACGACGCCGCGCTCTTCTGGGCCTACGTCGTCGCTGCCCTGCAGACGATACGGTCCGGGATTGGCGCGAACGCCCTCTCCCTGCTGCATTCGCCGCAGCCGCCACCGATCGAGTCGATTTTGACGACTCTCATCAATGAGCTGGCCGCGCTCGAGGACGACGTTACGCTCGTCCTCGACGACCTCCATGCGATCGATGCCCAGACGATCTACGGTGCTATCGCCTTCCTCATCGAGCACCTGCCGCCCCGGCTGCGCCTGGTCGTCGCCACCCGCGCCGACCCGCCCTTGCCCCTGGCCCGCCTCCGCGGCCGTGGGGAACTCACCGAGCTCCGGGCCGCCGACCTGCGATTCACCCCCGGCGAGGCGGCCGCCTTCCTCAACGAGGTGATGGGGTTTGACCTCTCAGCAACCGACATCGCCGCGCTGGAAGGCCGTACCGAAGGCTGGATCGCGGGCCTGCAACTGGCCGCACTGTCCATGCAGGGTCACCAGGATATTCCGGGGTTCATCCGGACATTCGCGGGCGACCACCGATACATCGTGGACTACCTGCTCGAAGAGGTACTGCAGCGACAGCCCGAAGGCGTCAGGGGTTTCTTGCTTCAGACATCCATCCTCGACCGGTTGAACGGCCCGCTGTGCGATGCCGTCACGGGTCAGATCGACGGCAGCGCGCGGTTGGAGGCGCTGGAGCGAGGCAACTTCTTCGTCGTTCCGCTGGACGACACGCGGCACTGGTATCGCTACCACCACCTCTTTGCCGACGTGCTCCACGCGCGCTTGCTGGCGGAGCACCCCGATCGGGTGGCAACGCTGCATCGGAACGCGAGCGCGTGGTACGAGCGCCAGGGTTCGATGGCCAATGCCATCGCCCACGCCCTGGCCGGGGGGATGTCGCGCGGGCGGCGGGCCTGGTCGAACTCGCGGCGCCGGCAATGCGCCGGAGTCGACAGGAAGTGACCTTGCTCGGCTGGTACAGGGCGCTCCCCGACGAGCTCGTCCGCCGCAGGCCC
>JAHWJF010000340.1 GCA_019348515.1 Chloroflexota bacterium
CACACTCAGGGGGTGGCGCTGGTGTGCGCCACCCCCTGAAAGTGCTCGGACGGGAACTTAGCTAACGAAAGCGTGGTTGTTGTTGCCGCCGGTGGCGTCCGCCCTGGCCGTGCCGCCGTCAACTTCAACAGCCAGCCCGGTCTGGTTCAGGATATCGCCGCCGTAGACAACCGGGTCCGCATAGGTATCGCCGACGGCGATTGCACTACCGACGTTGCCACCGCTGTTGATATCACCCGCGGATACGGCACCGCCATTGCCGGAAGCCGTTGCCACACCGCCGTTACCGGCGCTGGCAATATCGGTCACCTCTTGCGCGGCGACCGTGGCAATGGTCTTGGCCCCGAGAATCGCTGTGACTGCCCCCGCGAAAACACCCTTCCCGTACTTCATCTGAGCTTGCCCTCCCCAGGCCTTGCCCTTCCCAAAAGGACGCTATGTTTGGTTGCGAGCGCCTAGCTGACGAACGCCAGGTTGTAGTCGCCGCCGCTCGCATCAGAGATCGCGGTGCCACCGTTTGCCGAAACGCCGATGTCCGTCAGGTTGGCAACGGAGCCACCATCGACGCCTACCGCACCAACCGTGTCACCGACACCAATGGCGTTTCCGGCGTTGCCTCCGCTATTGACATCACCGAGCACTACGGCGCCACCGTTCGCGCTCGACGTAGCGACTCCGCCGTTTCCGGCGCTCGCCACATCAGTGACGCTCTCGTCTTCAGCAAACCAATCGCGAATCAACCCCATCGAAATTCCCCCTCCAAACACCAATAGTAGTGAATCGTTCCCTGGTGACGCCTGCGACGGAACGCCGGATCGCCACATCCTCACGATTCATAAGCACGCTACCATCGTTCACTAGTGGTGTCAATGGCCGCGACACATCCTATCGCGCCGAAACGCGGTACCCCCAGCGGGATTCGAACCCGCGATCTTCACCTTGAAAGGGTGACGTCCTGGGCCGCTAGACTATGGGGGCAGTAGCGCGAAGATACGATCACTTTGACGACATTGTCAACGCGAGCGCGACTTGCCTACGCACCACGGGGAATGATACGCGATCGTGCCGACCGCAGCACCTTCACCCATTGACCTCCCGTCATCAGTGGAGGCCGTAACATCGGGCGCGAATCTGCTAGAATTCCGGTCTCCCGCGCCCCCGACCTACTTCTTCAATCGATGGTTTCTGTACAGGCGCCAATAGCACTCCTTACACTTAAACAACGAAGGTGAACGAGTTATTTCGGAAAGGAAAGCAAACTGGGCGAAACAACCACGACAAGAACTACAGTTGATGTCAAACAGGCGTCAGCAGAGCCCCCGACAGCGCTGGATTCTGTTGCACAGCCCCATGGTACCGCCGTCGTCTCTGCACCGGCCAACGGCCGGCGGGCGCGAAGAAACCGGCGTGATGCGGTCGACGTGGCTGGCGATCCTGCCCGGCAATCAACTCCTGACACCGATAATGCAGGCGAAACGGTCAAAGCGAACGGGCGCGTAGAACCCAACTCTTCATCGCTGCAGGCAGCACGGGCTGAGCGTCGTGTCCGCCCGAGAGCGCCGCGCGCGGAGAGAACCGCCGCCTCTCTCGATTCAGCTAGCGCTGGTATAGACGAACTCGCTGCTGGCTCTCTCCCGGCTTCAGATGCTTCCGCTGCAGCCGCAGAAGCCCTCGTCATCAACCTCACAGGGAAGAAACCAAACCGTGGCGCCCGGACCGCGAAACGCGCGCGGAGAAAACAAGAAGACGCGGAGGCGGCATTGAGTGGCGCGGACGACAATCCCGCGCTCGGCGCTCTGAACCGCCATCTCAACATGATGATGCAGCAATTGGGTACGGCCCATCGGATAATCGGCCGAATTGCGGCAGAGCGTGACGCGCTTCGCCAGCAACTCGCGGACTTGCAAGGGATTCCGGTCGAAGAGATCGTGGTCACGTCGCTTGGGGCATCGAGTGATCAGCTCTCGGCCGCACCCAGGCAAGCCGAGCCGCAGCCGAAGACCGGCATCTCACGTCTCAATTACTTTGGGGGTGAAGACGTTGCCTTGATGCGAAGGCGACGGCAAACGTTCGTGCTGGGTCTGCTGGTCTTCGTGGTCATGCTCTGGCTGGCTGCCCGGATGGGAGCCTGGAAAATGCCAGACAATCTGTCCCGGGACAGTCTTACCGCCCTGCCCTATATTGGCGACTTCATGACCTATTTCCTTGCTGGCTGGCTTCTGTTCAGAGTCGTAAAGGTGAGCAGCAAGGGCGTCAAATGGGTATTCCCGAGCGACGATCCGCGCCGCAGGCGCCGGTAGAATCGCTCCGTCAACGACCGAGGTCGGAGTTGCGGGCAGTCTCCTCTGTTTACGATCTACACCAAGTTGAATACTGGAGATTGCGGACGCTCCTGCTCTTTCCAGCCACTCTCGAGCCAATCCCGATCGATTACGGCCACCTACCACCATTATCAAGGCGACGGCGGTGGCCGCAATCACCGCTGACGCGGTCCGCGGCGGCACGCCAACGCTGATGTAACCGTCGGACGCGGCCAGTACGTCAACAACGTCAATCAGTGCCGCCGCAACGAACGCCGCAGGCGCAGCTGTTGCCTCTCCGAGTGGCAGCCAGATGAGCCCCGTTACACCAGCGAGCGCGGCCAGCGGCATGGCCACGGCCACCAGGGGCGCGGCAATGATGTTGGCGGGAACACTCGTCAGCGAGACAGTTCCAAAAACCGGCAAGAGTAGCGGAAGTGTTGCGAGTTGGGCCGCGATTGTCGCCGTGAGGAAGACGGCCAAGCGAGACGTACGGTGATGCGTCAGGAGACCGGAAACCACCAGCGCGAGGGCGAGTGAGGCAGCGACAGAAAGCAGGAAACCAAGAGACCCGATCTGCCTCGGTTCCTGGATCACCATGGCACCCGCCGCGAGCAAAATCAATGTCGGAAAATCGGGACGTCGGCCTACACGAAAGGCGCAAATCGCGGCGGTCGCGACGATCGCTGCTCTGAGTGAAGGGGGGTGCGAGCCCGACACAAAGGCATACCCCCACACACCGATGATCGTGGCGGCTTGCCACGACACACGATGACGGCCGACAGTCGCAGCCCCTATGGTGGCGAGCATGCCGGCGACGAGTGCCAGGTTGGAGCCGCTCACCGCGGTGAGGTGCGTGGTCCCGGTCCGAATGAACGCATCCCGACGCTCGGGGGAGAAGCCGTCATCTTCACCGGTAACGAGACCCGCCAGAAGCACTCCGGTGTCGCCAGGCGCGGCGCCTCTCAACACGGCTCCCAGCCGCGCCCGCAGCTCACCGAGTGCGCGCTTGGGGCCGGGAGTTGAGTCAATGATCTGTACTGATTCGGTACGCATGGTGGCAACGCAGTCTCGAGCCAGCAGAGCGGCACGGACAGCCATCGACTGATCGCCCGCGCTCTCAAGTGGACCGTTCAACACGACGGTGTCCCCGATGCGAACAGCCGGAACAGCGCCTGAATTCACGCAGATCCGTGTAGTCGCGGTGGGTCCTCCAGCGCTCTCGGATGCGACGACGAAATGCTGCCGCGCCCCGAGTTGCACGGGCAGCGTTGCAACTCTCGCGGACGACCAGCCCTGTGAAACACCGAAGAAGGCGTCAGCTGGACGCACGCCATCGGCCCGCCAAGCACCTAGACATGACGCGATTACCGCTACAACGTAGACCGCAGCTACTCCGCTCTTTGACCACACCAGGTAAGTCAGGACGGCGACGAGCGCGACGACCGCTGCACCCCACCAGCCGAGCGCGGCACCCATGAGTGCGGCGATACCGACAGCGATGCCCATCATGGTCCGATCGTCACCATGTCCCGGAACGCGTCGATCGTCCGAGCCGCAATGCCCTCCACATGGATCAGGTCATCAACCGACCGGAAGGGACCGTTTTGCTCTCGATAGGCAATGATCCGAGCCGCCGTAACCTCACCGACCCCGGGGAGAACATCGAGCTCCTCCGCCGTGGCGGTGTTGATGTTGATTCGGGGGCGAGATGCTTCGTTTGATGTTTGGTCAACACTTGTAACTGCCGGAGGTGTATTGCCCGGAGCCGGCAACTCGAGAATGGTGACGGCTTCGCCATCCCGAAGGCGTCGCGCCAGGTTGATGGTCGAGAGATCCGCCCTCACAGCCAGACCGCCGGCGGCGGTGATCGCGTCCTGGACGCGCGCTCCCGGCGGCAGTTCATAGACCCCGGCGGCCTGGACGGCGCCACGCACGTCCACGACAACTGGATGAGTGCCACTGGCGTCCTCGATGACAATCGGCGGAGCCGAACGGAAGTCAAGTGCCTGGAATGAGGCATACGCAGCGGCGACGGCCGCAACGATCGCGATCACGATCAGACCGATCCGCGTGACAGTCATGCTGAAACACCTGCAGCGCGCAACGCCATACCGCTCCCCTGGCTGACCTGGTAGTGCGTATCGTACGCCGGACTTGCTCGGGGGGGTACCGCAGCCAGCCCGTGGTAAATTTCGCTTCCCGCCGCTTACCCCATGCCAGGTGGCGGACTACGACGCGAGATTCCAGTACCAGGATCGATGGCCTTTTCACACCTTATCGACCATCTACTCGAGGATCCAGGGATTGCCAAAGCGATCGCCGCACTCGAGCACCAGTCCGTTGTCGTACCCGATCTATCGGTCTCCGCGAGAGCCGCTCTCGCCGCGGTCGCGGTTTCGCGCCATCGTGCGCCAATACTAATTGCGGCCTCTCGGGGCGATCGAGCCGAGTCGTTGGCGTCGGCCATCGCCGAGTACGTTCCCGACCGGAC